>VXTH01000340.1:0-5142 GCA_009837565.1 Chloroflexota bacterium
CGCCAGATCAGATCGGCGCTGCCGCCGATGAACCCGTTCGCTCCACCGGTCACCTCGGCGACGGCAAAGATGCCAATCGCCAGCGCGCCCCACATGCCACCGACGCCGTGAACTGCAAAGACATCGAGTGTGTCGTCCATGTCGCGCCAGTTGTGCAGCAGCCGCACCGCGTAGAAGCCGAGAATCGAGGCCACTACTCCGATGCAGAGCGCGGGGAAGAAGTTGAGGTAGCCATCGGTCGCCGGCCAAAGGCCCACAGCGCCGGCTGCAGGCGTAATCGCCACCAGGCCGGCCACCGCGCCGGTCGCCGCGCCAATGATTGACGGATGTCCCGTGTAGCGCCAGGAGAGGAAGGTCCACGCCAGCAGGCCTCCTGCCGCCGAGATCTGCGTCTGCACGAACGCATTGATCGCGGATTCGTTGGCGGCAAGCGCTGAACCGGCGTTGAATCCGAACCAGCCGAACCACAGCAATCCCGCGCCAAGCACAACCTTGGACACGTCATGGGGCCGGGTCTCCGCGACTGAATCGCGGCGGCGTCCGACGAAGAGGGCGCCGGCCAATGCCGCTGCCCCGGCGTTGATGTGGACCACGGTGCCGCCGGCGAAGTCCAACGCTTCGAGCTGGAACAACCAGCCGTCGCCGTGCCAGACCCAGTGACAGAGCGGCGCGTAGACAACCGTAATCCAGAGGACCGTGAAGACCAGCAGCGCCTTGAACGAGATGCGCTCGACGAACGCGCCGGTGATCAGGGCCGGCGTGATGATCGCAAACATCATCTGGAAGACCATGAACGCCATGCCATCGGCCGTTGGTTCGAGACCACGCAGGCCGAAATTAGTCAGATTGCCGACGAATCCGCCGATGTCGGTGCCGAATGCGAGTGAGTAGCCCCACATGATCCAGACGACCGTCGCCACGCCGGCCATGATGAACGACTGCATGATCGTCGCGGCGGCGGATTTGGTCCGAACCAGCCCCGAATAGAAGAATGCAAGGCCCGGCGTCATCAACAGCACGAGCGCCGCTGAGGTCAACAACCAGGCAGTGTTTCCGGAATCCATACGCAACCCCCGTCATCGGGCGCTGTTGACATAGGAAGACTAAATCAACTGAAACGCGCCCGTCCGCAGAACCAGTGCACGTAGTGTCGCCGACGGACTCATCCGACTGGTTACGGATAGATGAATTCGAGACCGGTATCGGTGATAGCCTCGCCCAATGACTGACCGCAAACCCCTCCCGCTCTCTGGTGAAGTGGCGTTGGTGACGGGCGCGTCTCGGGGGATCGGCCGCGCGATCGCCCTCGAACTGGCGGCCCAGGGCGCGGACATCGCGGTCAACTACACATCCTCGGCAGGGGCAGCCGAGGAAGTTGGTTCCGGGATTGTGGAACTGGGTCGGCGCGCTTATGTGGTCCAGGCCGACATCTCCGACAGCGACGCCGTGACCGCGATGACCAAAGCGGTCACCTCCGAACTCGGCGCTCCCACAATCCTGGTCAACAACGCCGGGATCACCCGCGACATGTTGGCGATGCGAATGAAATCGGCCGACTGGGACGCGGTCGTGGGTACCAACCTGACCGGATCGTTTCTCACGACGCAGTCCGTGCTGCGCGGGATGCTCCGGGCACGCAAGGGCCGGATCATCACGATTGGCTCAGTGATCGGCACAGTTGGGAACGCGGGCCAGGCGAACTACGCCGCAGCCAAGGCTGGACTGGCCGGCATGACTCGCTCGCTGGCGCACGAGCTCGGGTCACGCGGGATCACTGTCAACCTCGTCGCGCCCGGATTCATCCAGACCGACATCACCGCCGATCTCTCCGACGAAGTCATCGGCAACGTGATGCAGCGGATTCCCCTGGATCGCCTCGGTGAACCGTCCGACGTGGCCCCGCTGGTCGCGTTCCTGGCCGGTCCGGGAGGCGCCTACATTACCGGGCAGGTAATCCACGTCGATGGCGGCATGGTGATGGGCTAGGCCCCGGTCACACCACCATGACCCTGGCCGGCATCCAACATCCCGACACGAGACACGATCCGGATACGATCGACACCGAGGCGCTCCCGAAGCGAGGGCCCGAATGTGGTCCTCCGTCAGCAATCTGCGCCAAATCGACAGAATTCTGCATTTGACTGGAATTCGCCGGACGAAACCTGACAACACTGAGCCAAATCAGCACTGATCTGGACGAATCTGGACAAATCTGGACAAACTGGGACGCCAAACCGAACGATCCTCAGTCCTCAACAGGAGATCACGCCATTGCCCTTGAAAATCCCTCCCGCAACGCCGATCCTCTGCGCAGTTTGCCCATGGCTTGGGGGGGGCGTCCGAGCAGTCTCTCGGGCCGGAACTGGCCTCTACGATTGATTCGGACAAACGTATTGTTCGCTGAGCCGCAGTCCGTGGCGTTACGGCGCCATAGCGACGGTCAGAGTCGGTAAACTGAGTCATCACCCGTAGGCGCAGTGCGTCGCACCAGACGTCGACTACGGGCAGGAGCCGAGATGGAAACGCTGACCCAGCCAGAGGAAGTCGCGGATGAACCGCCAAGCGGCGAACATCCGGCGCTGACGGACGACGAATACGCGTTGCTCTTTCCCGGGCAGGGATCGCAATCGATTGGCATGGCGGGCAAGGTCTTGCGCGTCTATCCGAATGCCGAGCAGTGGTTCACTCGCGCCAATGAAGTCCTGGAGTACGACCTGCTTCACCTGATGGAGCATGGACCCTCTGATCAGCTGAACCAGACAACCCACTCGCAACCGGCCATTTTTGTCGCCTCGGTCGCCTGGCTCGAAGCGCTGCGCGACAAGTGGGACCAGGCCGGCCGAACGCTCGCGCCGAAGGTCGTGTCAGGTCACAGCATGGGCCAGATCACAGCGATGCTCGCGGCCCGGGCAATCGACTTCGACGATGCCCTGCGGCTGGTGGCGCGGCGCGCCGAAATCATGCACGCAGCCGACAGCTTGCGGCCCGGCGGCATGGCGTCGATCATTGGCCTGCGCGATCGCGTCCTGCGGCGGCTGGTCGGTGAAGCCGCGAGCGAAGGCACGCTAGTCGTCGCCAACGACAACTGTCCCGGACAAACGGTCGTTTCGGGCGACGAAGCGCCGCTGCGCAAGATCATGAGATTGGCGGACGAACAGGGCGCCCGACGCGTCGTGCGGCTGCCGATTTCGATTGCCTCACACTCCCCACTGATGACCGAGGCGCAGGCGCACTTCGCTGAAGCCGTGCACGCGATTCAATGGAAAGACCCTGTCGTGCCGGTTGTGAGCAATATCTCGGGCGGGCTGATGCACACCAGGGACCAGCTGGCGAATGAACTTGCCGAAGCGCTCACGGCGCCGGTGCAGTGGCAGCAGGCCGTCAAGACCATGGCCGCCCAGGGTTCGACACTGTTTGTCGAGGCCGGACCCGGCGACGTGCTCTCGAAACTGGTGCGGCGTATCTCTCGAACATCCTGGACGTTCCCGCTGTCCGACGAGGATCATGGTCTCTCGCAGCGCGATTACCCGGACAAGAGCGACGGGATCCCCAAGTAGTGGCCTCTCACCCGTCTTCGTCGGAACGCCGTGTGGTGATCACCGGTGTTGGAGCCGTCACACCTGTCGGCAATGACATGCCGACGACCTGGCGCAACTTGCTCGACGGCGAGAGCGGCGTCGCCAGGATCGAGCGTTTCGATCCCGACCAGTGGGGCGTGAGAACGCCGATCGCGGCAGAGGTCAAGGATTGGGACCCGGAGCCGCTACTGCCCGACGCCAAGGCGCTGCGACACATGGACCTGAACACGCAGTACGGAATGGTCGCCGGGCTCGAGGCACTGGCTGACTCCGGACTGCAGGTCACGGACGACAATCATCACCGGGTGGGGATCATCTTCGGCTCCGGCGGCGGCGGGATGGAACTGGTCACCCGCTGGCAGGACACCCTGGTCAACCGTGGCGCGAGACGAGTCTCGCCGTTCGCGATGCCGAATCTGATCGCCGACGCTGCATCGGGGCACCTCTCAATCGCAACCGGCGCCACGGGGCCGAACTACTCGCCCACCTCAGCCTGCGCGACCGGCGCGAATGCCGTCGCTGACGGAATGTTGCACATCAAGGCGGGCCGCGCCGATGCCCTGCTGGTCGGCGGTTCCGAGGCGATCATCTTGCCGCTGTTCCACATCTGCTTCGAGCGAATGGGCGTGCTCGCCACCCCAGCCGAGCCACTCACGGCATCGTGCGCCCCATACGACCTGCACCGCAACGGATTCGTTCCCGGAGAAGGCGCCGCCGCAATGATGATCGAGGATCTCGATCACGCGTTGGAGCGCGGCGCGCCGATCTACGCCGAGGTGATGGGTGGAGGCTCGGCCAACGACGCCCATGACATCGCGCAGCCTGAATCGCACGGCCGCGGCCTCATGGTCAGCGTGCAACAGGCGATGGACGAGTCGGGACTCGCGCCCGAACGTATCGGTTATGTTTCCACTCATGGCACGGCAACGAAGCTGGGCGATCAGGTCGAGGTGACTGCGCTGAAGCGGATGTTTGGCGCGCACGCCGATCGCCTGTCACTGTCATCGATCAAGCCGGCCACGGGCCACATGATGGGCGCCTCGGGAGCGCTCGAGGTAATCATCTCCGCCATGGTGCTGAAAGACGGCGTCGCACCGCCGACCCTGAACTACGAGACCCCCGATCCGGAGCTGGATGTTGACGTGATTCCCAATGAGGCGCGCGAACTCCGGACTGAGGCCGCACTCTCCTTTTCGGTCGGTCTGGGCGGACACAACGCCGCGGTGTTGCTGAAGCGTTTCGACGAGTGAGCACCAGCATTCGACACTCCGAACGTCGGCCCGAAGAGCGCATCGTGATCACGGGAATCGGTCCCGTGACGCCGATCGGTGTAGGTGTTGACTCGTTCTGGGATTCCCTCAGTCACGGCCGCTCGGGAGCGCGAGTGGTTCCCGAACTGGTCGAGGCCGGCCTCAAGGTCCAGATTGCCGCAGACATTCCCGACTTCAAGCCCGCGGATTACATGGAGAACAAGTCGGCCCGCCGCATGGCGCGCTTCTCGCAACTCGGGGTCGCCGCCGCGCGGCTGGCGGTTGAGGACGCGGGACTTGTCCTGGGGACGCAC
>VXTH01000104.1:0-1914 GCA_009837565.1 Chloroflexota bacterium
GAATCGTACACACTCGATCTCAGCAATCAGTTCCAAACGGTGCGGCACCCCTGAGAAATTCCGTAGTACATCGATCGCGACATCGTCGGGCACCAGGTCGGCGACGATCGCCAGAGCGGCCAGCGCATTCAACAGGTTGTGTTCTCCGGGGAGCTTGATCTCTTCGACCGACATCAGCGGGCGATCGTTGTGGAGGATCTTTCCGTCGCTGCTGCGCATCGCGCAGTACCAGGGCATCCCCGGAGCGCCGATACCAAACCAGCGCTGGTCGGCTTCCGTTCGTGCGCTGGCCGCGGCGGCCAGCTCGTCGTTGAAGGGCAGCACCACGGTGTCGCTGGGGGACTGATGTTCGACGATCCGGTACTTGAGCTCCTGATATTCCTCCCAGCTGAACTGATCGAGATGATTCGGAGTGATATTGGTGATCGCCGCCGTGCGCGGGCTGCGCGTGGTTCTGAGCAATTGCGTGTGCGAAAGCTCGGCGACGACCGTGTCGGTCGCTGAGAGGTCTGGCAGCTGAGCCAGCAGACCGCGGCCAATGTTGCCGCCCAGCTGGCAGGGGACGCCGGCCGCTTGAAGCATCAGGTGTACCAGGGTGGTGGTCGTCGTCTTGCCGGCGCTGCCGGTGATGCCAAGCACAGGAGCCGGACATCGTTCGAGGAATATCTGGGTTGGCCCGTAGACAGGAACGCCTCGTCGGTCCGCCTCGGCCAACAGCGGCTGTTGGTAGTGAACGCCCTGGCTGGCAATGATCCCGTCGACCTCGTCGAGGATGCCCAGATCGTCCTGGTCTCGATCGGCTCGTTCGGGATTTCGATCAACCCTGACGATCTCGGAGCCTTCCCGCTGTAGGAAGGTCACGGCGTCGCGGCCTTCGATCCCGAGCCCGACGACGGCGACCTTCTGGCCATTAAACGTTGGGGGCGCTTCAGTCGGCGTGGGCAAGGTCATTGCGGCACCTGCAGTGCCAGCGCCACGCCGAGAATTCCGCCGGCGATGCCGATCAGCCAGAACCGGGTGACAATTTGCGGCTCCGACCAGCCGCCCATCTCGAAGTGGTTGTGCAACGGGGCCATGCGCAATATGCGTCGACCCTCACCCGTGCGGCGGCGGGTCCATTTGAACCAGCCGACCTGCACGATGTCGGAGGCAGCCTCGAGCACGAAGACGATGCCGATCACCGGCAGCAGGAGCCAATGACCGGTCATCAGGGCGATGATGGCAAGGGTGCCGCCCAGCGCCATCGCGCCGGTGTCGCCCATAAAGACTTTGGCCGGATGGGCATTGAACCAGAGGAAGCCCAGCACGGCGCCCACGGTGGTGAAGGCGAAGCGGACGAGGAAGTCCTGCTCCTGTCCCACGGCGATCACTCCGAAGGAGGCGATTGCGATGGCCCCTGTCCCTCCGCACAGCGTGTCGAGTCCGTCGGAGATGGCGACCGAAATGATGGTGGCGAATACCGTCACCGCCGCGATCACGACGTACACGGGACCGATTGAGAACTGCCCCGCCCAGGGCACGTTGATCGACTGCACATCCAGCGCGAAGTAGAGCACCAGCCCGACGGCGACCGAGAACAGCGCCAGCAAGCCGAACTTGAGCTTCCAGGTCAAACCCGCCTGAACGCGCCCGATGAGCGTGCCCAGATCGTCGATGTAACCCATTGCGCCGAGCGCCACGATGCCAACCAGCGGCAGCAGGATGGACCAACGATCGCCCTCGACCAGGTTGGCCACAATCGTCAACACCACAATCGGGATCAGGAAGATCAGTCCACCCATCGTCGGGGTGCCTTCTTTGACCATGTGGCTGGTGGGTCCCTCGTCGGAGATTGATTTTCCGGAGCTGCGTCGTTGCAGCCAGCGAATCACGAATGGGCCAATCGCCAGGGCGACCACGAAGGCGATGCCGGCC
>VXTH01000104.1:1924-5141 GCA_009837565.1 Chloroflexota bacterium
GCATGAGAAGCCTAGATCAGAAGCGTGTCGCTGGGCTCCAGCGAATGGCGCAAGATCTCCAGCGCCTGATCCGCCTCCGCAACCCAGCAGGCCTGTGGATGTCCGGACTCGCGAGCGGAATCGATCAGATCACGCGAACGCTCACCCACGGCGAGCAGCCAGTCACAACGCTCGGCGGCATATGAACCGATCTCACGGTGAGCTGCCTCCTCTTCGCTGCCGAGTTCAAACATGTCTCCGAGCAGTGCGATTCGTCTTGGCTGGCTGGCGGCCAACAGATCCAGCCCGGCCTTCATTGACAACGGCGCAGCGTTGTATGAGTCGTCGATGATGGTTGCCCCGTTCTCGGCGGAGCGCCGAGCCAGGCGAGAACCGGGGTTCATTCCCGCGAGCGCCTCCGCTACTTCGCCCAGCTCCATACCGGCCCGAAGACCGACGCACGACGCGGCGAGCGCCGTCATCGCCTGATGTGTGCCTATGAGCGGCGACTCCACCCTGATCCTTTCGTTGACGAGCGTGTCGTGCAACTTGAAGCTGATGCCCGTGAACCCATGCGTGACGATGTTCTCCGCTCGCAAATGGCAGTGGAGACCGAGCCCAAATGTGAAGACCTCGGCAGCGGTGCGATCCGACATGCGGCGAACGCGGGGGTCGTCGCCGTTGAGTACGGCCAGTCCGTCAGCGGGGAGGGACTCGGGCAACAGACCCTTGATGCGCTCCGTGTCGGCCATGGTGCCGAATCGCTCGAGGTGGGTTGGCCCGACGTTGGTGACGATTCCGACATCAGTCTGGGCGGAGGAGACCAACAGCTCCATCTCTTCCTGCGAGTACGGGCCGATCTCGATCACGGCCCATTTGTCGGCCGGGCTGATCCCGAGCAGCGCAATCGGCAGGCCAATGTCTCCATTGAAGTTTCGCGGCGACTGGTGAGTCGAGAATGTCGTCGAGAGCAGCTGATGCGTCGCCTCGCGCACCGTGGTCTTGCCGACGCTGCCCGTGATGCCGCCGATCTGCGCGCTCATTTGACGGCGCCATCGACGGCCTGCTTCCTGCAGTGCGAACAGCGGGTCGGGGACGACGAACATCGACGAACCGCGTAAACCCGAGCGTTCCGAGACAAGGGCGCCGGACGCGCCGCGGCGCAGGGCATCGTCGACGAACTGATGGCCGTCCTGATACTCACCGCGCAACGCGACGAACAATGCACCCGGGGTTGCCTCCCTGGAGTCGATCACGATCTCCGAGAACGGCTCGGCGCTGGTCTCCGGTTGATTGAGCAACAGGTCTCCAAGCAGCAGACCGATGTCGTTGGAGGAGATCATTGATCGTCCTCCTCGTCCTGGATGTAGGTGACGGGCGAAGCCGGTTCTTCATCGTCCGCGACGTCAGCCGTGAGCGCGTCCTGCTCGTGCTCGCCGTCGCTGGTTTCCTGAGTGTCGTCCGGATCGATTCCTGGCGCGGTGTTCCAGTCGCCGGGATTGGCGATGTAGGCGGTCGGCGGGACGCCGAGGTAGGGAAGCACCTGCGCCATCAGGTCCGAGAAGATCGGCGCGGCCACGATGCCGCCGTAGATCTCGCCCTGCGGACGGTCGATACGGACGAGCACCACCACTCGCGGATCGTTGGCCGGCGCGAATCCGGCGAAGGACGCCAGCGACTCACCGACCAGATAGGTGCCGGATTCGACGACGTCGGACGTCCCCGACTTACCGGCGACGGGCCAGCCGTTGACCTGGGCGGGATGCCCCAGCACGCCATCAACGACGGCCTGCATCATCCAGGTCATGGTGCTGGAGGTCTGACTACTGATGACACGCGTTCCCGTTTGCGGCTCGAAGCGTTGCACGCCGTCCTCGGTGATCACCGCGGTGACCAGCCGCGGGCGGACCGGTACGCCGCCGCGGGCGATGGTTGCGTATGCCTGCACAATCTGTAACGGCGTGACGGCGACGCCTTGACCGAACGACGCGGTCGCGAGCTGGGCCGGCGACCAGCGGATATCAGTCGAATCGGTGACGACCCCGCCGATCTCACCGGGAAGGCCCGAGAGGGTCGAGTCGCCGAAGCCGAACCGGTAGAGATATTCGTAGAACGTGCGGGCGCCCAACTGCTGAGCAACCCAGACCGAACCCGTGTTGAGCGAGCGCTGAAGCACCTGTGTCATCGTCTGCTCGCCGTGATACGACAGGTCGAAGTTCTTGATCGTTCGGTCGTCGATGACCACGGCGCCTGTGTCGACAAAGGTGGTGTCGGGCGAAACGATGCCGGCGTCGAGCGCGGCGGCCATTGTGACCACCTTCATGGTGGAACCGGGTTCATAGATGTCCGAGGCCGCCCGCGTACGCAACAGGGCCATCGACTCCGGTAGGTCGAGGTCGATGGTCATCGGGTTGTAGGTCGGCAAGGACGCCAGCGCGAGGATGTCACCGTTGCGGGGGTCCATCATGATGATGTGCCCGCCCTGCGCATGCCATTGCTCAACGGCGCGTTGGAGCGTCGTCTCGGCCAGCCATTGCAGGTTGCGGTCGATGGTCAGAACGACGGACGCGCCCTGTTGGTAGGGCCGCTCGGCTCGGGGCCCAAACGGGATCGGTTGGCCGAGTCCGTCAACTTCCTGCACCAGCAAGCCCGCCTCGCCGGCGAGCACGCCGTCGAGTTGGTACTCGAGCCCGGCCAGGCCCTGTTCATCGCGGCCAACCAGGCCGATCACCTGCGCTGCCATCGAGCCCTCGATGTAACGCCGAGAAGAGGTCTTGCGGATTTGCACGCCGTGCAGCGCTTCGGCATGGATCTGCGCGCCGAGTGCATTGGACAGGCCATAGGCAATCAGTGCATCGTGGCCGCCGCCGGCGTGAGTCTGCGCGGCGAGGGACAGCACGGCGGATTCAGGTGCGCGCAGCAGTTCGGCCAGTCGTCGGGAGGCGTCGGTCGGCTGGAACTCGGAACGGGCCCACAGCCTCGTGTCGACATGCACTTCCCAGGCGTCGATCGACGTGGCCAGCGGAAAACCATTGCGGTCGAGGATGGCGCCCCGCGGACCTTTGGTCTCGATCGCCCAGGTTCGATCCGCCTGCAGCTCGTGACGCTCGTGTTCGATCACCTGAATCATGACCAGGCGCACGACCACGACCACCGCGAGTCCGATGAACAGGGCGACGGCCGCACGCATCCGCCAGGTTGAGACGGATTCAAACCCGCTAGCCGACGGCCGGCTCGC
>VXTH01000358.1:0-3421 GCA_009837565.1 Chloroflexota bacterium
TCTACGACGCCTGCGTTGCTCACGGCTTCGAGCAGACCAACGACCAGAACGATCCCGAGTCGACCGGCATTTCGCCGCTGGCGATGAACCGCGACGGACCGCAAGAGATGACCCGCTGGTCGGCCAACCTCGGCTTCCTCTCGCAGGCGCGCAATCGGCTCAATCTGACCGTGCGCGGACACTGCCTGGTGGACCGCGTGCTGTTCGAGGGCAATCGGGCCGTCGGCCTGGTCGTGGAGTGCGACGGCGAGTTGCAGGAGGTCCGCGGTCAGCAGATCATCCTCTCGGCGGGCGCGATCATGAGTCCAGCGATCCTGCTGCGCAGCGGGGTCGGGCCATCTGGCGAGCTGGCGCAGCTGGGGATTCCGTCGGTTGCCGACCTGCCCGGCGTGGGCAAGCACCTGATGGACCACCCGATGACGCCGATGCTGTTCTGGCCGACGCGAGGGACGGTCGATCCGGATCGGCCCCTGGCTCAGACGCTGCTGCGCTACACGTCGGAGACGGGCGAGTTCAACGACATGCAGGTGTATCTGCTCGGCCACATCCTGATCGGTCCGGAGGCGAGATTCGGCGCCTGGGTCGGAGAAGATGAGCAGGCGCCGGAGTCGGACTGGGTGTGGGGCATCGCGCCGGGGGTGCAGCTGCCAAACTCGTTCGGCTCGGTGACCCTGCAGAGCGCGGACTACGCACAGCATCCCAATATCGACCTGAAGTTTGACGAGCACGAGGGAGATCGGGTTCGTCTGCGAGAGGGCGCCAGACTGGCCTGGAACCTGGCTCACTCCGACGAGATGAGTTCCTTCCATCAGGGCGCGATCGACATCGACCAGGAAACCGTCGACGACGACGAGAAGCTCGACGAGTGGATCCACGCGACGGCAACCAGCATGGCCCACCCGACCTGCACCTGCCCAATGGGTTCCGATCCGTCGGAGGGCGCGGTCGTCGACAGCGAGGGCCGAGTTCACGGCGTCGAGAATCTCCGCGTGGTGGATGGCTCGATCATGCCCACAGTGGTGCGGGCCAATACCAACTTCACCTGCATGATGATGGGCGAACGTGTCGCCGAGTGGATGGCGGCTGAGTTGTAACGGGATTGGCAGCTCGGCGTCGCGCGCCTGAACCGAGCGTCGGCGCCGGGTCGCACCTCTATTCGGGCTGCGAATCGGTCTCGAGGGTGAATTTGGGTCAGTTAGTGCTGATTTCCAGCCAAAGATTGCACATTCTGCGCCCGGGAGTCCAGATTTGTCCAGTTCTGTCTGGATGAGTCTTGAGCCGGTGAGGATTCTTCTGGACAGGTCCGGCTGGTTCCAGGCATGTCTTGAGAGAGCATGAGATTGCCCGGGAGCATCGAGTCGACCTCGCCGCTATTGACGTTCATATGTTCTGATGTTACCGGGATCGGGTGGCCGGCGGGTCGGCGACGTTCATCCGTGTACGGGCCTCGGGGACCTGGTGTTAGCTCAATGCGCCGGACGCGGCCAGTTCCTCGATCTCGCTGTCGCTCAGCCCCAACACGCCATTGAGAATCTGCAGGTTGTGCTCGCCGTACTGTGGCGCGGGGCGGGCGGGTTGGATCGGCGTGTCGGAGAGGATGTAGCGCGGGCCCTCGACGACCGTCTCACCGTGCAGTGAGTGCGGCAGGCGGCGGAAATGGTTGCGGTGCGCGAGTTGCGGGTCGTTTGCGGCGTCCTCGGTGGTTGCGAGGCGATGGGCGGAGATGCCGGCGACCTGCAGCTTCTCCTCTACCTCGGCTGCCGAGAGATTCGAGGTCCACTTGCTGATCGCCGAGTCGATCTCTGCCTGAGCGCCTCGCCGTTGCTCAAAGGACAGCGAACCGTCGGCGCCGAGTAGCTCGGCCAGCCCGGCCCACTGTTCGTCCGAGGCGACGGCGATCGCGACCCAGGCCTCGGTACGGCCCTCTGGAACCAGGCAGGGGTAGACGCCGTGGGGACACATCTGCGGATCATCGTTGCCGCGGCGCTGGAGCGCCGGTCCGCCGTTCTTGTAGTCGATCAACGCGGGAGCGAGCAGTTGCATGCTGCCTTCGGCCTGCGCCTGGTCGATGAAGACGCCTTCGCCGGTCCGATTGCGATGGTCGAGCGCGGCCAGGAGCGCGGTCAGCGCGAAGCGCGGGGCGGGGTAGTCGGTGTAGGGACCAAAGGGCCCGGCCGGCGCGCGGTCGGGCCAGCCGGCCAGGTCCTGGATCCCAGCCATGCCGGCGCCCTGGCTGCCGAAGCCGCTGACCTGGTTGTAGGGCCCGTTCTGACCGAGCAGGGTGCTGCTCAGCATGATCAACTCGGGCTTGAGCTCGCGCAGATGGGAGTAGTCGAGCTGCCAGCGAGCGAGCACACCAGCAGTGAACGATTCGCAGACGATGTCAGCCCAGACGGCCAGACGGCGGAATATCTCTTGCGCTTCGGGGACGCGCAGATCGAGCGTCAGTCCCCACTTGCCGGCATTGACGTTGCCATAGAGCCCGGAGTGCTCGACGCCGGGCTCATCGCCGTGGAAGGGGCCGACGACCCGCGCTGTGTCGATTCGGGCGGGCGATTCCACCCGGATCACGGTCGCCCCGTAGTCGGCCATCGCGCGTCCGACGGTAGGTCCTGCGACGATCCAACTGAGATCGAGAACCCTCACCCCGGCGAGCGGGCCCGTGCCCTCAGGCAGCGTCATATTGCGCCCACCGACTGCAGTCGAGCAATCTCGTCTGTGCTGAGTCCCAGTTCGCCGTAGACCTCGGCGTTGTGCTGACCGAGGGCGGGCGGCGGACGGCGACAGATGCCCTGCGGTTGACCATCGACCAGGATGTTCAGCGGCGGTCCCGGATACACGACGCGGCGGCCGTCGGCGTGCTCGATTTCCTGCCAGAAGCCGCGATGGTCGAGTTGCGGGCTGTTGCCGAGGTCGACGATGTCGAGCACCGGCGCGAGCAGCAGGTCGTACTCAATCGAGATGTCCAGCATCTCCTGCTTGCTGCGGGTCGCGACGGCCTCGCGCATGATGTCCTGGATACGGGGGAAGAGCGCCGGATCCGCCTGGCCGGTTGCGACACGATCCGCGTAGGTGACGAAGTTCTCGTCGAGCAACTCCGGCTCGGCAGCGCCGATCTCGACCAACCACTTGACCGCGTGATTGGCGAAGTGTCCGACCGCTGGTCCCGGTCCCATCAGCAGGACGATGTAGCCGTCGGCAACGTCCGCCGTACCGCGGATCGCCTGACCTCGGATCTTGACCCCACCGCCATACCGTTCTGGATCACCAGCTCCAAGCTGGTGAGCAAGCACCTGGGCCAGCGTCGCCTGTGCCGCCGAGACCTGCGCCGAGACATCGACGTGTTGTCCGTAACCGGTCTGGTGACGGGCATGTAGGGCCAGCATCGACCCGCCGGCGGCATCGCCGGAGGCGTGTCCCC
>VXTH01000358.1:3431-5111 GCA_009837565.1 Chloroflexota bacterium
TTGGGAAATCCGCACGGGAGCACGATCGTCGTCTCCGCTCATCAGCAGTGGGGTACCTGCTGCCCAGATCGCGAGGTCGGAACCGACGTACTGCGATTTCGGCCCGGTCTGACCGAACGCACTGATTGATGTGTAGATCAGATGGGGAAGTCGTTCATGCAGCGTCTCGTAGTCAAGCTCCAGCTCAGTCATGCGGCTAACATCGGATGACTCGATCAGGAAGTCGGCCGATTCGAGAAGCTGAAGGAGCAGTTCGCGTCCACGAGAGTCCTCGAGGTTGCAAGTGATGCCGCGCTTGCCCCGTGTGTAAGCGGCCCAATAGATCGATTCGTCAGGACGGTCGGCGAAGAACGGTGCGACGCCGCGCCCGGTCGATCCGGCCGGAGGTTCGACCTGGATCACGTCGGCGCCGAGGTCTGCGAGCATCTGACCAGCGAGGACGCCGCGTTCGTCGGTGAGGTCGATGACGCGGTAGGGGGAGAGCATGAGCGGCAGGGTAACGCGAGTTGGCTACTTGCTCTGCTGCGGGCGGCCTTCTCCGGGTGGGCCGGCGAAGGCCTGGGCGACCTGGAGGAACTCCTCGGCGGCTCCGGGGGTGTAGGTGAGGTCGGTGTCCCGGTAGTGGATCCGTTGTGTGGCGACGCGGCAGAAATCGACGGCCGTGCCGGAGATGACGTTCGGCGCGTCTTCGTCACCGCGGGTCCAACCGGCGCCCGAAGGCAACTCAAGTTGTACTCGCAGCGGCTCTGCGTTCGGCTCCAGGCCGCGGGTCTGATAGGCGAACTGGCGAGTGATGTAGCCGAGATGGGCGATGTGTTGGAGTCGATCGGAGTGGATCGGGTCGATGCCCGCGCCGTCGAGCGCGTCGAGTCCGTGCGACCAGCACTCCATCAACCGGGCCGTGGCAAAGGATCTGGCGCTCATCGGCGGACCGGCCCAGGGCAAGCGATCGCGGCCGTCTCTGGCTCGCAGGGCGGTTTCCATCCGATCCCGCGCGGCTCGCCACCAGTCGACGAGCTGGACCCGCGTCAAATGGCGCGAGCTGTCCTGTAAGGCAGAACGCGTGCCGTCCTCGGAGCGCTCTCCGCCGGACATGGTCTGCGACGCGCCGGATGCCACGCTGGTGGCGGACTCATCGACTTCAGCCAGATGCGAGATGACATCGCGGACCATCCAGCCGCGGCAAGGCGTGTCGTTCTGCCAGACATCGTCGGGCAGGTCGGCGAGCTGGGCGTCGACGTACTGCTGCTCGGCGACGAGGTCGTCGATGAGTTGTTGGTAGGGGTCAGGCATCTGTTTCTTCCCAGACTTCCTCTGGGGACTCGTCATCGACGTGCTCGGTCGCGGTTATCGCGCCGCGTTCCGGATCGGCGTTCGTGCTCGCCGCTGCGAGATACCCGCGGCAAGCGCGGGTATGACGGATCCGGGTCCGGTGCCTAGTCCACTATCGGATTTGCGCCCAATGGTCGCAGCTCGTCCATCAGCCAGGTCAGGCGCTCCTCGGTCAGCGTTGGTGGTGCGTGACCGTCGCGGGAACCGGGGTAGCCGAAGCTGCTGCGGCCTTCTTCTTGCTGGCGGACGTACTGACCGAGGCCGATCCGGCTGGCGTAGCTCAGGTTGTTGTTGACGTACTTGGGCAGGTCGTCCCAGGTGGTGGCGTGCGCCATCTCGGCCGCGACC
>VXTH01000161.1:0-346 GCA_009837565.1 Chloroflexota bacterium
AGGTGGCCTAGTCTTAGACCGATCAACTGGTCTAGATCAAGAGCGATCAAAACAAAAGAGGTGACCCGCCTGCCAGCGACATCGAGTCAGTGGTCGCAGGGGCGCATCAAGAGATCGAGTTGGAGCGTACCTGCCCGTCCCCGCGGCAACCAGGCGCTCCCGCCATGACACGTGTGACAGTGCGTCGGCGCCCTGTTCGCGCCCTGGCTGTCCGTGGTGTCATGGGCGTGTACAGGAATCTCCATCCTGTGGCGGTGGGACAAACTGGCATGATCTCCAGCCTAGGACTGAACGAATGCTGTTCCAGTCGAGGCGGATTCCGGGGGCGGGGTGGAAGGGCCGGTTC
>VXTH01000161.1:356-5069 GCA_009837565.1 Chloroflexota bacterium
GGTGGCCTAGTCTTAGACCGATCAACTGGTCTAGATCAAGAGCGATCAAAACACTCGACTGCTCGGGATCTCGCGCACGACCGTGAGCAACTACGTCCATGCCAACGGGGTGCCTGGACGCCGAACCCGCGCTGCTTCACCATTACCGGAACGGCACGGCACTGACAGAATCGCTGCTCAGTTGGACTGACAAAGTCGCTGCTCTACAACAATCGACCGTCGCACGACGCTGCACCCGGGCTACCGCCGAAGTCAGCGTCGGCGCAAGCTGGTCGAGGAAGTCTTCGGCTGGATCAAGACCGTCGGCGCCGGCGGCAAGCCGCGCTACCCGCTACCCGGGCCGGGCCCGCAACAAGTTGTGGCTCGAACTGACCACCGCCGCCTACAACCTCACCCGCCTCGCCAACCTCGAGGCGGCCGCCACGTAGCCGAATCGCCCGCGACCGGTGGCAGACGCCCGAACCAGGGCTCCGCAGCCCGTCCTCTCCGTTACCGGACCCAGTCGCAGACGTGGCAGCGACAGCATCCACCGGTCGATGACCGCCCGTTCCGGCTCCAGCCATCCAAAGTTCAGCAGCTTGCTAAGGCTTGCCCAGTGATTGTTCACAGATCCCGTTCGTGGGCGGATGCCAACGGTCAATGCACCCGGGTCCCAGGCTAAGGTTGGGCCAAAGCAACTGAGAGTGAACGTGGATCGCGAGGTAACGAGAGGGCCTAATGTGCAACCCCGTCCGCGCTGCCTAGCTGTGCCACCGCGACAGATGTGAAACGTCGCTCGCGGCCTTCCCTGGTGTCGACGGGCGACCCAGTCAGGGTGTACTCACTTGGAGTCGAACGGCCCGAGGAACCGCTCGCCGTCGAAGTGAATCATGTGTGTAGGAGTCTCCGCTACCCACACTTCGGTTTCCCAGGAAATGACCTCAATGTAGCGCGCCAAGGTGCGGCGGTCCGGAAAGGCCGTCACGTAGACGAGTCCAGCTGTTGAGTGGGCGAACAGCGATGCCAGCTCCTCACGTCGCTTGGCATCCATCGGGCCGTGACTGGTTACAGCCTCAATCAGAACGAGCCAGTTGGATGCACGATCGAGCACGACGAGGTCTGGCATCTTACCGTGCTCGTCCACAACAACCCCAACATCCCTGAGGGCGGCACGCTCCCAGACGGCGAACTTCGCCGCCGTGTCGCCCATGTAGAGGAGGTGACCATTGACAACGAACCGGGGGCAAAATTCCTCAACGACAGCCTTGACTAGCGGATTCTGACCTCCGGGTGCCAGCGTGACTCGGCGTCCGTCCGGGAGGGACACTGGAATGAGATCCATCTCGCGTTCGCGCGCCCAGCGATCGCGGAGGCTGGGAGCAACTTCTAGGTAGTAGGCGAGGCTATCCTCCCACTGTGGCGAACCGTAGTGGCGGAGCAGATCCACGAGTTCGGAGCTGGCTTGATAGACCGTCTGACCACTGTTGGTCGGGCGACGAGGGTCATCAGGATTCCGCCGTGCGATGCCCGCAGCGACAAACTGGTGCACCGTCTGACGCCTTACTGTCTCCCGCGTGTTCGGCGCGTACTGCTTGCCGTAGTGATCCCTCATGAAGTCCATCATCGGCGTAATGCCCATC
Organism: Chloroflexota bacterium; assembly: GCA_009837565.1. Lineage (GTDB taxonomy): Bacteria > Chloroflexota > Dehalococcoidia > Bin125 > Bin125 > Bin125. The sequence continues at coordinate 1,976 of VXTH01000161.1, forward strand.
AAGGGCGCTTCGATTTCGGCCCACTCCTTGGCTGGAGTCAGACCCAAGAGGGCGAGCAAAGTCAAGGCCGATCGTTCGTTGGTTTGTGGCCTCGGAAGTCGAAGCTGTCGAAGGACGTTCTGAGCGTCAAGTACGTATTGGTGCGCCATCACGGAGTCCACCTTCTCGTTCACGGTGCGGAGGCTGGGGACGTAACGAGCAACCATCTGGTCAAGTGCCCGCTGCTCAAGTGCATGGTCCCCCACAGACTCGCCTAGGCGCCGGAGTTCATCGGTACTCGGGTAACGGAGCCGGCGCAAATCCGTGGCGTTGACCTGGGTGTGTCCCGACCATTGTCTGAAGAACAGGTCCGTCATCGTGGAGTTGAGGAAAGCAGCCAGGCCCTTCGCAACAACCGGATCAATCGGACCACCGTCGTGATGAATCACGTTCAGATGGTTCTCGAAACCTATAAGGTCACCCGGTACCGCCTCCGGAGCTGAGACAGTCGCCACAACTCTGCGCCGTTCCTCCTTCGCCGAAAAGCGCTTCACGAGGACATAGGTCCCGTTCGGTAGCAGGAGGTTCACCGTTTGTCCGTTCATGTCGATTGCATCCGGCTTCGTGCCGTTTCCCAGTGGCCACTTGACGCCGCCCTGGCTGGAGAAGTGGCCGGGGAAGATCAATGGAGCAGTGCCTGGAGCGGGAGTCTCCCGGAGGTGCTCGCGCGCCCGGAACTGAACCACCCGTCCGGTCGACACTGACACTCCGATGTCCGCCAACGAGGACTGCAGGCGATGCATCCGTCGGGTAACGCTCGCACCTATTTCATCTGTGCTGAGATGGATGAACAGCTGGGGATCGTCCCCACTCACGACTTCCTCGTAACCCGCCTCCCTTAACGTCATCATCTCATCGTCCGCGCCAGCGCTAGAGGTGATTGTGACCGACTTGGACGGAGACCTCTTTACAGCATGAATCACGACGTTCTCCTGGAGGACCTCGGAGTCCGAGAATGCATCATCGCGGGCGTCATAAACGTGAATCCGCCGGAACGACATCTGGCTCAGGAAGTCGCGGCGGAATGCCAGAAAGTAGGGACCGTTCGCGAAACTTCTGGGAGTGATCGCTACAAGCTGTCCGCCAGGCCCCAATAGGCGTGCACCTAACGCGAGGAACGCGGTGTAGAGATTGGTCACCTCAACCCCGGTAGCCTTCAGGCGGTGACGCTCTGGCGAGTCAGTGTTGACTTTTCGGTACGGGGGGTTCATCACGACGTAGTTGAAGGGCTGCGCCAGAAGAGAGCCTTGAACCGATGCAGCTCGTTCGAAGGCCCACTGCGTGAAGTCACCCTTGACGAGGTCGGTCCGTACCCCTGCCATTTCGAGGTCGTCGAGTGTCTCGCGCAGAGGGGATGTGTAGTGATCGTCAATCTCGACGGCTGTGACCGAGAGTGGTTCCGCTGCCTCGCGCAGCCAGCGATCGGCAAAGGCCGCACTAAGGGACCCGATGCCAGCACCGGGGTCGAGAAGGTTGCCCGGGCCGGGCACCAAGTCGAAAAGCGAGGCAAGGAAGCTCGCCACGGGCGGGGGCGTCAAGAACTGTCCAAGTGTCGCGCGCCTGCCAGGATCAACCTGTTGGGCGGCTAGCAGCCGGTGCTTCTCCGCCGACCACAGAAGCCGTGATCCCCACGGAGCGGGCGGAGGTCTTTGGTCGAAGTCAGTCGAAGGAGTTGCGGTTTCGATTGACTGCTCGGACCGGAGCTTGAGGTCGGTGGCCTGTCTCACTACCCCTCCGTATCCAGCAGATGTCCTCGCTCCGGGCTAGTCATCCGGCGATGCTGGCGACGGCAGTCGAGAAGCAAGGGTGTTGCTACCTCGCGCCGCAACTCTGCACCCTGCCGCTCGGTCAGGTGTCTGGCGCTAGCTTTGAGGACTTTGATCCCGCTCGGTCGGCAAGGGACTAACCTTCTAGCGGCTTGGGTGCTCGATCTCCTGATCACTCTAGCCTGCCAGCGCGCAACATCGAAACTCGGGAGCTTCTTCTGACGTGACGAACGTCCGCAAGCGGCGCGTCGAGCGAAACCACGCCTGAAGGTTGGCAGGGGGACTCAGCGCACGGGGAGAGGAGTCACGGGGCCCAAATGAGGTCGACTCCACGCCTAGTCTGCGGCAATGAGCTGCGGTCTGAGGATGTAACCCGAAGCCATTGAGAGTTGAGTGCCGTCTCGAGCGAAAATCCTGATTGGCTCGGCCAGAGCATTATCGCCGACATATGAGCAGCAGTGGGCCGTCCTCGGTCCCGTATAGCGCCAGTTGCCTCTCTTCCCATGTGAACCGTGCAGGTGCTGTTGCCCACAAAAGGCGCATGGCTCCGTGACTACGGAAGTGGCCCGGAACAGGCCCGACGCTCTCAAGATAGCAACGGGGCGTCCACTTACCTCCTCCCACTCGTATTCCACGCTGGAGAACTGGGCCGCCCATTCGCGACACGAAGTGGGAATTATGCGTCGTTTCGCCCCGCGATGAGCCTGAATCGCCCTCACCTCGCCATTGCGAATATGGGCCTCAAGAGTCTCTCTGGACATGCTCAACAGTTCAGCTGCTTGCCCAATCATCGGAAAAGAGCATTTGTCGCTCGGCTGGCTGACAGGAGGGAGCAGGCGGGCGTCGTCTGTGTTCTCCTTCAAAGGTGGAGGCATCGGAGTTTACTCTCTGACCTGTCGAGGCTTCGCTCGCCAGGGTGTTCGGCTCCCATTGGTTCGTGTGAAAGGGAAGGTATTCCTGCCGTTCAAGCCTGTCCAGACGGTCTAACACTTTATCCACTCGGTGCTTTCTCGATGTTGAAGAAGAGCGCTTTCGACAGTCCGACTGACCTCTCCTTCTTCTCGACATCCTCGAAAACTGCTCTGTGATGCGGTGGTCGACCAGAGCCTCAGTGTCGATAGCCAGGGTCTTTTGACCACTCATCGCCACAGTCATTTGACCAGCTGGACGGCCTGTAGGTGGTTGGACATTAGGACACGGTTGACGACCCGACTTCACACTGACATCTAACCATCTGCCGGTCGCCGACGTGGCCCAATGACTCTGGCAACGACTGGTCCAAAAACCCC
>VXTH01000271.1:0-5066 GCA_009837565.1 Chloroflexota bacterium
AACAGTAGGCAGCAGCATCGTAGCTGGGAATCAAGCGTTGCATATTCCTGCGGGTTCCCGACGGCCACGTCGAAGACGGCTCTGAGTTTCGCGGACAACTGGTCGGTGTGTTGCGTGAGGTCCGTCCCGAACTGATGATCACCTGGGACGGCTACCGAGGGTTTAACCATCGCGACCACCGGACAGTGGGGATCGCAGCACTCGATGCTGTGTTCCCCTTGTCCCGCAACGCCAATTCTTACGCTGAACAGGTCGCCTCCGGAGTGGAACCCGTCCGCGTCAATACCGTGCTGCTGGCCGGCAGCAATGAGCCGAACTACTTCGTAGACGTGTCGGATCAGCTCGAGCGCCGAATCGACGCACTGCTACGACATGCCTCTCAGGTCCAGGCGCCCAACCGTGACGAGATGGTCAAGCGGATGCAACGCCGCTCGCGACAGGCGGCCCGCGCGGGCCGGATCCCCTGGTCCGAAGGGTTCCGCCGGCTGACATTCGGCGATGCCACAGTGCCGCGCCGCTCCGAAGCGCTCAAGGCTGAAGCGAAGGCCAGAAATGAAGCCCGGGAAGACCAGGCGTCCAATGGCTGAGGGCGCACTGTTCCTGCTCTGGGCGAGTTTCGTGGCGGCCGGCTGCGCCGCGGTCGCATCGGTCCTCTATGCATTGCAACCCAGATTCCGTTTCGTGTGGTCGATTGGGCGCGTTGAGGCTACGGAACCGCCACTGCCGGCCCCTGATCCCGTTCCGCTTCGCTCGCCCACGCTTGGCGGAATCGCGACGCTCAGCGTGTGGGCAGCGGCTGGATTGGGCATCGTTGGGCTGGTGATGCGTTCCCTCGCGCTGAATCACGCCCCGTACAGCAACCTGTTTGAGTTCTCAATGTCGTTCGGCATCGCCATCGTGCTGCTGTACGGCATCTTCGAGTTGCGCTCAGGTACCCGTTTGGCAGGGGCATTCGTGTTGCCCGTCGCCTGTGGCCTCTACGGTTCGGCGCTGGCGTTCCCCAGCCAGGGTCAGGAGATCCTCGTTCCGGCACTGCAGAGTCCGACCTTGTTGACGATCCACGTGGCCCTGATGATCCTCTCCTACGCCGTCCTGGCAGTAGCCTTTGGCGCCGCTGCGATGCATCTGGTTCAGGGATTTCCCTTGCGTGTCGAACAGCTGGGAGGGCGATATGAGTGGCTGCCCTCGGCGCAACGCTGCGATGAACTGACATTTCGCGCCGTGCTAGTCGGATTCCCGCTGCTCGCCGCCGGAATTGCCCTGGGCGCATTCTGGGCGAACGATGCATGGGGCCGATACTGGGGTTGGGATCCCAAGGAAACGGCGGCCCTGGTTACCTGGTTGATATTCGCCACATACATTCACGGTCGTGGCTTGCGTAAGCTCCGCGGAGCTCGCAAAGCCTGGATCGTGGTGATGGGCTTCTTCGCCGTGATGTTCACCTATCTCGGCGTCAATCTGTGGATCTCGGGGCTGCACTCCTATGCCGGTGTGTAGACGGTTCGTTGCCCGTCTGGTTTGATAGGTGAGCAACACAGGTCCCTGCTCCAAGTGATGCAACAGACGATGAATCTTGCAGGGACAGCGCGATCTGGGATATTGTTGTTCTTCACGCGCCCGACGCCGCTGGGCTCGGCGTGTGAGAGGGTCGAGGCCGACCTGCGGTTGAAGACCACCGGCGCTCTGCCGGTTCGTTCAACCACCGGCTTTGGCCCTGTATTCGTGCCACGGTGACGCTGGTGCACCAGGCGCGAAACAATAGCGAGCGGAGAACGAGCAGCTGTGCCGACGATTAATCAGCTCGCCCGCAAGGGCCGCAAGAAGTCCCGCAAGAAGGCCAAAGCGCCGGCGCTGCGTTTCCGCTACAACGCGCTGACCAGCCGTACGACGCAGGACTCAGGATCGCCGCAAAAGCGCGGCGTCTGCACCGCGGTGCGTACCGTTACGCCCAAGAAGCCCAACTCTGCCTTGCGCAAGGTGTGCCGCGTGCGCCTGACCAACGGGATCGAGGTCACGGCCTACATCCCAGGCGAGGGACACACGCTTCAGGAGCACTCGATCGTGCTCGTCCGCGGCGGTCGCGTCCGCGACTTGCCTGGCGTGCGTTATCAGGTTGTACGCGGCGCGCTCGACGCCTTGGGCGTAGCCGAACGGAAGCGCGGTCGTTCCAAGTACGGAACGCGCAAGACGGCAGGACTGACCACCGCGGCCACCCACTGATGGGTGGTCGTTTTAGTGTTGCGGGCCAGCTCGGCCGTTGCCGGGATGCGCCTGCGTTAGAGATGGATTGAGCGACGTGCCGCGACGACGACGGCCCGACCGACACGAGATTCGGCCCGATGCGGTCTATGGATCGCAGCGCTTGCAGATGGTGATCAATCGTCTCATGCGCAACGGCAAGAAGGGCCGAGCCGAAAAGATCGTCTACGGAGCCCTCGATGTGCTCGAGGAACGGGTCCGTCAGGATCCGCTCGAAGTTTTCGATCAGGCGTTGAACAACATCACCCCGGAAATGGAAGTGCGCCCCCGCCGCGTCGGTGGGGCTACCTACCAGGTTCCCGTCGAAATTCGTCACGATCGACGGACTTCGTTGGGTATTCGCTGGCTGGTGACGGCGGCCCAGTCGCGCAAGGGTCGGCCGGCGCATCTGTCGCTGGCCGACGAGTTGCTCGACGCCTACAGCAGCAGCGGCGCCGCCGTGCGGCGCCGCGAAGAGACCCACCGCATGGCCGAGGCCAACCGCGCGTTCGCCCATTACCGGTGGTAGGGATCAACGCAGATTTCAACGGACGCAACGAGCAACACTTGCTACCGAGAGCCGCGCCGTTGATTGTGCGGTTTGCCCACCAGAGAGATCGACCGGAGAGCTGAGCAGAGGACACGCGAAACATGCCCGCTGACCCGCCCATCTCGTCGCTCCGAAACATCGGCGTGATTGCCCATATCGACGCGGGCAAGACGACCGTGACCGAACGCATCCTCTACTTCACGGGACGTACCTACAAGATCGGTGAGGTTCACGAGGGCACGGCCGTCATGGACTTCATGGAGCAGGAACGAGAGCGCGGCATCACAATCATGGCCGCGGCGACCTCTTGCGAGTGGAACCAGCACACAATCAACATCATCGACACACCGGGTCACGTCGACTTCACCGTAGAAGTCGAGCGCTCATTGCGGGTGCTCGACGGCGGCGTAGTCGTGTTCGATGCTGTAGCTGGGGTCGAGCCGCAATCCGAAACGGTCTGGCGTCAAGCTGACCGCTACCAGGTGCCACGCATTTGCTTCGTGAACAAGATGGACCGCATCGGGGCCGACTACTGGCGGACGATGGAGATGATTCGCGACCGGCTCGGGATGATTCCGGTGCCGCTGCAGATTCCGATCGGATCCGAAGACAAATTCAGAGGCGTGATCGACTTGATCCGCGAGCGCGCCTGGTTCTTCAGTTCCGACCGTGACGCGCCGCCTGTCGAAGGCGAGATCCCTGAGGACTACGTCGCCGATGCCGGTCGTTGGCGCGAGACGATGATCGAGCGAATCGCGGAGTTCGATGAACAGGTCATGATCTCCTACATCGAGGGCCACGAGCTCTCGGTGGAGGAAATTGTCAAGGCCGTGCGCCGCGGCACTATCGCCAACTCGTTCACGCCGGTGCTCTGCGGATCAGCGCTCAAGAACGTTGGCGTCCAGCGGCTGCTGGATGCGATCGTTGACTACTTGCCCGCCCCGGACGAGGTGCCACCGGTCGAAGGCGTCAGCCATGACGGACCCGAGACTCGGCTTGCTGACCCCTCGGAGCCCCTGACGGCGCTCGCGTTCAAGATTGTCACCGACCCCTACGTCGGTCGCATCGCATATGTGAGAATCTATGCCGGCACGCTCAAAGCTGGCGCTAGCGTGTACAACTCATCGCGCGACGAAAACGAGCGCGTCGGTCGCCTGCTTCGCGTCCACGCCGATGACCGCGAAGACATCGATCACGTCTCGGCTGGAGACATCGCGGCATTCGTCGGCCCCAAGGAAACGTTCACCGGCGACACCCTCTGCGCTCGAGAGGCGCCCATTCTGTTGGACCAGATCTCCTTCCCCGAGCCGGTGGTCTCCATCGCGATCGAGGCGAAGAGCGCCGACGACCAGGACCGGCTGGGCGCATCGCTGCGCAAGCTGGCCGAAGAGGATCCCACGTTCAAGGTCGAATACAACGACGAGACCGCGCAAACCGTGATTTCCGGAATGGGCGAGCTGCATCTGGAGGTCATCGCCGACCGACTGCGCCGTGAATTCAACGTGATGTGCAATGTCGGTCGGCCTCAAGTGTCGTACCGCGAGACGATTCGTCGCAGCGCTGAGGCCGAAGGCCGGTTCGTTCGCCAGACGGGCGGCCGCGGCCAGTTCGGACATGTGGTCCTCCGGGTCGAGCCGAACCAGCCGGGTAACGGCTTCGAGTTTGAGGACGAGACCGTCGGTGGTGTTGTCCCCCAGCAGTACATCGGCTCGGTTCGCAAGGGCGTCGAAGACTCGATGCGCTCGGGCGTGGTTGGAGGATTCCCGGTGGTCGACGTCAAAGTGGCGCTGATCGATGGGTCCTACCACCAGGTCGACTCGAACGAAATGGCATTCGCCACTGCAGCGTCGATTGGATTCCGCGAGGCGTTGCGTAAGGCTTCGCCGATACAGCTCGAGCCGATGATGCGAGTCGAGATTTCGACCCCGCGTGAGTACTTCGGCGAGGTTGCGGGCGATCTGTCCAGCCGTCGCGGTTCAGTGCATGGCACCGAAGAGCGCGGGGCCGCACAGATTATCCAGGCGCAGATGCCGCTCGCCAACCTCTTCGGTTACACCACCGCGCTGCGGTCGATGACGCAGGGGCGGGCGACGGCGAGCATCGAATTCGACCACTACGAAGAAGTCCCTCAGAGCGTCCTCGCGGAGGCTCGCTAACCAACGATACGACGCAACAACTCACAGGATCAGCGCAAGCTAGAACCCTACAGGCAGGAGACAGGACGATGGCGCGACAGGTATACGAGCGGACGAAGCCGCACGTGAACGTGGGCACGATT
>VXTH01000286.1:0-3896 GCA_009837565.1 Chloroflexota bacterium
GGGTCAACAACCGCGCCGAGGCCGAGCAGGCCGTCTCGGCCTGCCGTTACCCTCCCGACGGACTGCGCGGCTTCGGCGCATACCGCGGTTTCCTGTACGGAGGCTCCGACTACGGCGACGAGGCGAACAACGAGATCGCCTGCATCATCCAGATTGAAACGATTGAGGCGGTCGAGCGAATCGACGAGATCCTCTCCGTGCCGGGTATCGACGCGACCTGCATCGGACCGGCGGACCTGGCCAAGTCGATGGGCATCCCGGTCCTCCCCGACAACCCTCACCCGGACCATGTCGCGGCCTGCGCAGAAGTGCTTGCCGCCTCGCATCGGATTGACAACCGCGTCGCGCCGGGCATCTTCACCTCCGGCCCGGTCGAAGCGAAGCGCCGCGCCGAAGAGGGCTGGCTCTACATTCCATCTGGCAGCGACGGACAGTTCATGGCGCAGGCGTCTGCTCAAGGCCTGCGCACCGTTCGCAGCTACGGTCAGGACTAGGCGCATGGCCTGGACCGGGCAGGAAGGTCCCGAGACCCGAGAGCGGTTCGACGCCACAGATCTGCGCGGGTTCACGTCTGCAGTCCTGCAGTCGTACGGTGTTCCCTCGGCGGATGCCGAGCTCGGCGCCCAGGTGTTGATTGACGCCGATCTGGTCGGCATCGAATCGCACGGGATTGCACATTTGCCCTGGCACATCGGCTACGCGCCCGGCTTCGAGTCCGGTGTGGTCAATCCGACGCCGAACATCCAGGTGCTGCGCGAGACCCCGGTTTCCGCCGCCTGGGACGGCGACGGCGGATTCGGCACCATCGTCTGTCAGCAGGCGATGTCGACCTGCATCGAAAAGGCCAAGGTCAGCGGCATGGGCATGGTCACGGTGCGCAACGGGCGGCACTTCGGCGCCGCCGGCTACTACGCGCACATGGCCGTCGAGCACGACCTGATCGGCATGGCCATGTGCAACGTCCCGCCGATCGCCGTTGCGGCTGGCGCCAAGGGACGCGCGTTCGGTACGAATCCGATTGCGATGGCAGCCCCGATCGCCGACGGTACCCCGTTCCGGTTGGACATCGCGACGACGGCGGTCGCTGGTGGGAAACTCGAGATCGCCGGTCGGCAGGGCAAGCCGTTGCCGGAGGGCTGGGCGGTGGACGAGGACGGCGAACATAGCGACGACCCGTTCATCATGCGCAAGAACGGCGCGTTGCTCCCGCTCGGTTCGACCCTGACGACCAGCTCGCACAAGGGCTATGGGCTGGGTCTGATGGTCGACATCATGTCCGGCGTACTCTCCGGCGACGGGTCCGGCCTGTTCGCTCCACGCGGACAGAATCTGATCCAGGGACAATGGTTCGCGGCCTGGCGTATCGACCTGTTCTGCGAACCCGACGAGTTCAAGTCCAGCATGAAAGAGATGGCCGATGCCATCCGCGATATCGAACCCTTGGACGGCGTCGAGCGAGTCGTGATTCCCGGCGACCCGGAAGAATTCGCCCGAGCGGATCGCTCGGCGAACGGTATTCCGCTGGACCGGGAATCCATTGAACAACTGATTGCGCTAGGCGAACAGCGGGGCGTTTCATTCCCGGCTCCCGTTAGCAAAGGCGGTACCAAATGACGATGGTGAATTCCCGAATCGACGCCGCTATTGAGAGCATTCTCGACAACTATGGTCGTGCCGCCGGCATATTCGATCCCAATCGCCTCGAGGTATGGGAGGAGTTGGGTCTGACCATGTCCCAGCTTCGCGTCCTGTACATGCTTCAGGCCGTGCCCGGCACGCCCGCCGGAGCCGTAGCGACCCAGCTCAAGGTCCGGCCGTCGACGGCGACGGGGATCATCGATCGCCTGGTCGACAAGCAAAAGCTCGTCAGGCGGGAACGCGACGATTCCGACCGGCGCCGAGTCCGTGTCTTCCTGACCGAGCGAGGCCACAAGGTCATCACGGAGCTGGACGCCCGGAAACGCGCGGTGATCTGGAGGATCTTCCGCAACTTCTCCGAGCAGCAACTGGCCGACATCGACCACACCTTCACGTTGCTCACCGCTGAGGCAGAGCGCCAGGGCGTGCTCGCTCCCTGGCCGCCCGATCCTGAGGTGATGTGATGTCGACGGGGCCGCCGCCATCGCCCAACGGGCAAGCTGGCGCCCCACCCGCCGGTCCCGCAGGGTCTGACGGGGGTCCCCCGCCTGGTGTGTCTGGCATGCCGGGTATGAATGAAGTCCCGCCTGGTTGGCTGCTGCCCGAGCGCCGCAAAGTCGCGATCATGGTCTGCGTCATGCTGGCGTTGTTCCTGGCGGCGCTGGACCAGACAATCTGGAGCGTGGCAGCGCCCAAGGCTGTTGGAGACCTCGGCGGCCTCGACCTGTTCGCCTGGCCGGCGACCTCTTATTTGCTCGGCTCGACGGTCATCGTTCCGATCATCGGCAAGCTCTCCGACGCCCATGGCCGAAAGCCGTACTTGCTCGCCGGAATTGTCATTTTTCTGATCTCATCGGCGCTCTGCGGTGCCTCGGGAACCATGTGGGAGTTGATCGGGTTCCGCCTGCTGCAAGGTTTCGGCGCGGCCTTCATCATGGCGAACGCGTTCACCACCATGGGCGACTATTTCGCCCCTGCCGAACGCGGACGCTGGGCCGGGATCATTGGCGGCACGTTCGCGCTGGCCAGCATCATCGGACCGCTCGCCGGAGGCGTCCTGACTGACGAGCTCTCCTGGCGCTGGGTCTTCTACATCAACATCCCGGTTGGCGGGTTGGGCCTGATCGCGATCACGATGATCATGCCCAGGCAGCAGGCGCAGCACCCGAATCGGCAGCCCACCGACTGGCTGGGCGCCGGGTTGCTGATTGTCGCGGGCACGCCGTTGTTGCTCGCGTTCTCGATGGGTGGCAACCAGTTTGGATGGCTCGATTCTCCGATCATCGCCTGTCTGATCATCGCCGTCGTCGCCGCGTTCGCCTGGTGGAAGACTGCTCGGCGCAAGGGCGACGACGGCATCATGCCGCTGCCCATGTTCCAGAACAAGATCTACCTGTTCTGCACCGTGGTGATGTTCCTGATCGGCATCGCCATGATGGGCGCAATGTTCAACCTGCCCTTCTTCCTGCAGGGTGCGCAGGGCATCTCGGCCACCAACTCCGGACTCGTCACTCTGCCCATGAGCATTGGCGTAGTACCCGCATCGATCATCACCGGCCAGATCCTGGCCCGCACCGGGCGTTACAAACCGCTCGCGATCATCGGAGGCGCTGGAGCGACGTTCGCCCTGTTCATGCTCTCGCAGCTCAACGTCGATTCCGACCTCAACCTGGCCCGTCTCTACATGTTCGTCATGGGCGCCTCCATGGGCACGCTAATGCCGCTGTACTCCCTGCTGATGCAGAACTCGCTGCCCTTCAGGTTGCTGGGCGCCGGGACCGCCACCAATCAGTTCTTCCGCCAGATGGGCGCCGCGATGGGCATATCGCTGTTTGGCGCCATGATCGTGTCGGGATTCTCGTCGCAACTGACCAAGGCCTTTCCCGTTGGCGTCGATCAGCTCAAGGAGCGACCCGAGATCCTGCTGAATCCGGATGCCCTCCAGGGGTTCCGCCAGCAACTGGAGCAACAGTCGCCCGGTTCCTCTGACGCCATCATCCAGACAGCGCGAGAAGCACTCGCCGTGCCCGTCACCGACGTGTTCCTCTACGGGGCAATTGTCATGGCGATCGTTCTGGCCATTGCAGTGGTACTGCCCAGGGTCAGATTCCAGACGCAGGAAGAGATGATGGCCAACGCACGGGCGATGGCCGGCGCCAATCGACCTCCAGGCACGCCCGGACCGCCGCGTCCCGAAGTCGCGCCAGGTCTGCCAACTGCATCTTCCCGTGCAGCGCCACGCGGTTTGCCGACAGCAG
>VXTH01000286.1:3906-5065 GCA_009837565.1 Chloroflexota bacterium
CTCGCTTACCTGGAGCCCCGATGACCACGCCCCACGGCCAGCACCACGACGACCCCAACGGTTCCTCGCAACAGGCGACGAGCACGGTACTCGCGCTGGACGGTTGGGGACCGGTGATCGCCGAGCCGTCGACCAATGGTTCCAATGGCAGTGAGCCCGAAGTCGCGATCGAAGAGCCAACGATTGAGGAACCTGTGTTGTCGGAGCGGGCCGACTGGCGTGAGAGCGTTCAGGCCGGTTGGAACCAGCGCGTCGCTGGCGTCAGCATCGACCCGCAACTGATCCGGCTGCTGGCGCCGCTCGCCGCGATAGCCGTCGCGGTGATTGCGGCCCTCAAACTCGGCGACCTCTACCTGCAGACACAGCAGGGACAGGTTGCGGAGCCAACTCCAGCGCCGCCATCCCGAATCTCGGTGCTTCGTCGCAGCATCGCCCTGGTGATCGATCCGTCGTTGACGCCGGTCGAACCGCCGCGCCCCGTCTGGGAGCGCTGGCTGGGCTAAGCGCCCCAGCAAGTTGTTGTGGTCTTGGATGCCGCCGGTTCGTGCTATTCCTGCGTCGCCAACGTCCTGGCGCGCTCTTCCGCTCGCTCACGCAAGACGCGCTTGTAGTCGCGCGGGATGATCTTCACCATCTGCCGGGCAACGACGTCCCAGTTGTCGAGGACTTCCAGGGCCAGCGGGCTTCCGGTTCGCTCGGCGTGCGTTTCAATCATCTCTTCGAGCATGGTCTCTTCGTTGTGGTCGCTGATTGGCTCCAGGTCGACCATGGCCGGATTGACCTTGCTCTCGAGGCTGCCGTCGGCGTCCCAGACGTAGGCAATGCCGCCGCTCATTCCGGCGGCGAAGTTGCGGCCGACTGGGCCAAGCACGACCACCGTGCCGCCGGTCATGTACTCGCAGCCATGATCCCCCACGCCTTCGACCACCGCCCGCGCGCCCGAGTTTCGCACGGCGAACCGCTCACCGGCGCGGCCAGCGACCCACAATGTCCCACCGGTTGCCCCATAGAGGACCGTGTTGCCGACCAGAACGCCATCGCGGCCCTGGAAGCCGGCGTCGTCGCTCGGGGCAACCGAGATCATCCCGCCGGCGATGCCTTTGCCGACGTAGTCGTTTGCCTCGCCACGCAGGTAGAGGCGCATCCCGCGGACCAGGAA
>VXTH01000214.1:0-5051 GCA_009837565.1 Chloroflexota bacterium
GCACGTAGCTCTGCGTGTGCGACTTACCGTCGCGCCGCACTTCGACTTCGAGTTGCGAGGACAGCGCGTTGACTACCGACGCGCCAACGCCGTGCAGGCCGCCCGAGACCTTGTACCCGCCGCCGCCGAACTTGCCACCGGCGTGCAGCACGGTCAACACCGTCTCCAGCGCCGACTTACCCGTCTTGGCGTGCTTGTCGGTGGGAATGCCGCGGCCGTCGTCGCGCACCTGCACCCAGCCCTCGGGCTGCAGCGCGATGTCGATCCGGCTCGCGTGGCCGGCCATCGCCTCGTCGACCGAGTTGTCGACGATCTCGTAGACGAGATGGTGCAGCCCGGCCTGGCCGGTAGAGCCGATGTACATGCCCGGCCGCCGCCGGACCGCCTCGATCCCCTCCAGCACATCAATGTCGGAGGCGTCGTAGCTGCCCACGCCGTTGCTGGAAGGGGGTTCGACTGCTGGTTCACGCGCCGAATTGGCGCCGTCGAGCGGCAACTCGGACTGTCCAGGTTCTTGCTGGGTCAACGTGCAAATCCTGACACAGGCGAAACCGCGCCGCGCGGCGAATACCGGGACCAGTGGCCCACACCGGTACTCTGGGTACGTTCAGTTTACCACTGGCATAACGCCTGGAACACACAATTCCGCACCGGAATGAGGCATGAATGACGAGCTGGCGAGAGCGATTGCGTCTCACCGATCCCGGCGTCGCTCGCGACGCGGTCTTGCAGGCGCTGCCCGAGCGGATCGACGACCTCTCGCCCGTCGCCGTCGTGCGAAATGCGATCAACGACACCTCCGGGCGCGTCTGGGCGCAGGTCCGCTCCGAGCTGGTGTTCCGACCCGAATTCGAGCCCGCCCTCGATGGACTGTCCGGCTTCTCCCACCTCTTCGTCATCGGCTGGATGGGCGACGTAACGGACGAAGGCCGCGCCCTGCTCAAGCTGCACCCGTCCGGCGGCGAGGACACACCGGAGGTTGGCGTCTTCGCTACTCGAACGGCGCACCGGCCCAACCCGATCTCGATCTCGATCTGTCCGCTCGAATCGGTCGACGGCAACATCGCCAAGGTGATCGGCCTCGACCTCGTTAACGGCACCCCGGTGCTTGACGTGAAGCCCTACGTCACCTTCTACGACTCCTTCGACTCCACGATCCCCAAGTGGGCGGAGTAAGGACCGGTGCCGCGGCTGCGTAGCAACATCGTCGCCGTCTACGTCGTCCGCCCGGCGGAAGACGGGGTCGAACTGCTCATGCTCCAGCGACCGGATGGCCACCGCTTCGCCGGTGCCTGGCAGACCGTGGGCGGTCACATCGAGGAGAAGCGAGGCGAAACCGCTTGGCAAGCCGCGCTCAGAGAATTGGATGAGGAAACCGCCCTCGATGTCGAGCGCTGGTTTCGCATCGACCGCCCCGAGACCTTCTACAACCCCGAAAACGACACCATCTATCTCGTCCCCGCCTTCGCCGCCCTCGTATTGGCTGGCGCAGAACCAACGATCTCCGACGAGCATCAAGCCTGGCGCTGGCAAACCGCCGAAGACGCCGCCCGCTCGGTCGACTGGGCGGCGATGCGTGATTCGATCGTGATGGTCGGCGAAGCGCTCGCCGAGCCGGATTATCCCCGCCTGGGAGGCACCGAGCTGTATCCCGATGAACTTGGCGCCGACTGAGTTCAGGTACCACGCTTGCCGATAGAGTCGGCAATGGGCACTAAGAGACTGACCATCTCCCTTGACCATGCAACGATGACCCCATGACCTCGATCGGACTGATCGGCTTTGAGCGCTCGGGCAAAACGACGCTATTCAACGCCCTAACCGGAGCGGGGCGGCCCACAGGATTCTCCACCCACATGGAGCCGCATGAAGGTGTCGTCCCGGCCGCCGACGCACGCCTGAACAAGCTCTCCGACCTGTACCAACCCAAGAAGACCACACCGGCCGTCCTCGACGTGGTCGATTTCCCCGGCGCCGGGTTCGCCGGCGCGCTGGGCGGCGCCAACCAGCCGCCGTCGAGCAAACTGCTCGACCAGCTCTCGCAACTCGACGCCCTCGTCCACGTCGTGCGCGCCTTCGACAACGACGCCGTCCCCCATCCGGCCGAGCGCATCGATCCGGAAGGCGACATCGAGGCCATGCAGCTGGAACTCACCTTCGCCGACCTGGCGCTGATCGAAAAGCGCCTCCAGCGGATCGCCGACGAAACCAAGTCGATGAAGGCGGCGGAACGGGTCGCCATCGACAGAGAGACGGACCTGCTGCGCCGCCTGCAAATCCACCTCGGCGACGGCGGCACATTGCTCGACGCTCCCCTGTCGGAGCTTGAGCGTGCCGACATCCGCCACTACCGCTTTCTCACCGAACGACCGATGCTGACCATATTCAACGCCGACGAAGAGACTGCCTCCGAAGGAACGATCGAAGGCATCGCACTCTCGGCGCGGCTGGAGGAAGAACTGCGCGACTTCGCCGACAACGAAGCGGCCGCATATCGCGAGGAGCTCGGCGTCGGAGCCGGCGCGGTCGAGACGGCGCTCCAGGAGACATTTCGCCTGCTCGGCCTGCGCACATTCTTCACCGTCGGCCCTGACGATTGCCGCGCCTGGAACGTCCGGGCCGGTGACACCGCGCCTCAGGCGGCCGGCAAAATCCACACCGACTTCGAGCGGGGCTTCATCCGCGCAGAAGTCGTGCGTTGGGATGATCTGCTAGATTGCGGCGCCGCAGTTGGAGCGTCGGGAGCAGAGGCCGAGGCGAAGAAGCGCGCTCAACTGCGCACCGAAGGCAAAGACTACGAAGTCCAGGACGGTGACGTCCTGCACATCCTCTTCAACGTCTGATTAGTGGATTCCGGGACGTATCCTGACGCCATGGCCAACCCCGCCGAAATCGCCCGCGCCCTGCTGGTAGCTGCCCGCGAGGGTCCGGCCGTCGCCTCATGCACCGTCATGGGCGCGACCGACGGAGTCGAAGTTGCGCTCGGCGCCAAGATGCTGGTCTACGAGGACCGGAACCTGGGCGAGATCGGCAGCGGCCCACTCGAAGCGGCCGTGACCGACTTCGCACGCAGAGCCATACCCAAACACCTCGTCCAGACCTGCGCATTCACGCCGGACGGCGAGCTGGTCGAGGGCCGCCGCGCGATCGAAGCCGCCGACGCCATCGTCGAAATCCTCGTCGAAGTGGTCGAGCCGGCTGCGACCCTGCTGGTGGTCGGCGGCGGACACGTCGGCCTCGCCGTCGGTCAGCTCGGAGCGATGCTGGGCATGGAAGTCGCGATCATCGACGACCGCGAGGACTACGCCAACGAAGACCGCTTCCCCTACGAGGCCGATGTGATCTGCGGCGACTTCGGCGAGGAGCTCGAGCGCTTCCCAATCACTGCCAACACCTACATCGTACTCGTCTCACGCGGACACAAGGTCGACGAACTCGCGCTGCGTTCTGTCGCCGAACGCGGCGCCGGCTACGTCGGCATGATCGGTTCCAAGCGCCGCACCCGCACCGTGCTCCAGCACCTGGCCGAAGAAGGAATCGAGCCGCAGGTGCTGGACAAGGTCTTCACGCCAATTGGTCTCGATATCGGCGCGGAGACCCCGGAAGAGATCGCCGTGTCGGTGCTGGGCGAGATCATCCTCGTCCGTCGCGGGGGCGGCGCCCAACCGATGTCGGAGCACGGCCGCATGCTGGCCTCAATCCGGCGCTAAACTGGGAAGCCGACAGACGCAGAGGAACGACGATGCCACAGGACGAAGTCTACGAAGCAATGTCCAGCGCCTTCGAGCAGGGTGCGCCGGTTGCGCTGGCCACGGTGGCCCAGACGCTCGGTTCGACCCCGCGCAAGACCGGCGCCAAGATGTTGGTCCGCGAGGATGGCTCGTTTGTCGGCACGATCGGCGGCGGTTGCGGCGAGGCAGAGGTCTGGCAGGAAGCGATGGACGCGCTCGACGACGGCGACGCCCGCATGGTCACCGTCGACCTGACCGAGCCGGTCGATGGTGAGGACAAGATCTGCGGCGGGATCATGCGCATCTTCGTCGAGAAGCTCGAGGCCTGAATCGGGACGAGTGGTACGCCAATGCCCGACACCGCCGTCAATCCAACTAGCGAAGTCGAACTCAAGCTGCCCGACGATCCACGCGTGACCCCGCTCGTCCGCCGTCTGGCGACCGAGAACTGGGTGATCTATCGAGACGGCGCCCTGCGCAGCGGCATGCCGATCGTCGCCGCCTGGATGGACATCTACGTCGATCGCGAAGACAGAACACTGTTCTTCGTGGCGATCCACTGTGACGCGACGCGCCAGGAGACGCGGGACTTTAGGGATTCGCTCAGCCATCTCACACAAGCGTGGTTTGACGGACTACCCGAGGACGAGTATGAGGTTGCCTCGTTGATACCGTTCACGTTCGCCGGCGTGAAGCGCGACGAGCAAGCCGTCAATGGCGCTTGATCCCATCGAATTAATTGAGCTGGCTGAGCGCCTGCTTGCCAATTCGCGGCGCGACGAATCTTCCTGTCGGACCGCCATCAATCGCTTCTACTACGCATGTCACTTGACCGCGCGAGACCAACGCTACGGTCTCGATGCCAAAAACCACCAGGGCCGCCGACCATCCCATCAAGCCATCCTCCGTGTTGTGAGGGAGCAGGCCGGTTCCGATCTCGCAAGAGACCTTGAAGATCTGAAGCGCATGCGCGAGGTCGCCGATTACGTCCTCAACTCGGATCATCCCGAGATTCGCGCCGTCTTCACTCGGGCAACGGCAGCCAACTGGTCTGAGCTGGCCGGCGAAGCCGCGGCTCTCGCTCGCGACCTGCTCCCGTCCTTGCAGGCCATCTCTGCCGCACAACCGCAGGATGCATAAGCAGTCGACCGCCCGCCGGCTCAAAGGCTGATAAGCTAGCTTTCAGCCGCCCGTACCGGGCCTCGCCGGTGTCCGTTGGCCGGTGAGGTAGACCGAGGCGACGCGCCGCACCCAGCGAGCGGCATGCGCTGAGCGCCGGCGGCACAGCAGGAGTTCGGTATGGCACTGATCGGGTTTGGT
>VXTH01000148.1:0-4964 GCA_009837565.1 Chloroflexota bacterium
ATCTTGAAACGCTCGGTGACCATCGCGTCGAGGTCGAGTGCGCCGTCCTCGGCCCAGGCCAGGAACATCGGGAAGTCGCGGTCCGGTCGGCAGCTACCGCCGATCGAGCCGATGTACTTCTTCTCGTTGATCAGCAGACCCATCATGTCCTGCTGAGAGAACTCGGCTCCCGACTGGTGGGGCACCCCGACCAGGACGGCGGTACCGCCGCTCTCGGCGCCCAGGATGCCGGGACGCACCGCTCGCATGATCTGTTCCATCGTCACCTGGCGGCCGATGCAGTCAAACGCGAAATCGACGCCCGAAATCGGCTCACCGAAACTCGTCGTGATGCCGGCCGGACCGGCGGTCAACTCCTTGATTTGCTCGATCGCATCGCCTTTGCCGGCATTGACGCCGTGCGTGGCGCCGAAACGCTTGGCGAACTCCAGCTTCTCCTCGTCCAGGTCAACGGCGATGATTGGATCGGCCTTGACCACCGATGCCGCCACAACCGCGGAGAGTCCCACCCCGCCGACGCCGAAGATGGCCACACTGTCGCCCTCGCGGACAGCGGCGGTGTTGTAGACGGCGCCCGAGCCCGTCAGGACCGCACAGCCGATGATTGAGGTCACGTCGCGGCGCGTGTCCTGCGGGACCTTGACGATGTACTTCTCATCCGCGATTGTCGTGTCGCACCAGGTGAACACGTTGCGCGTCGTCGCCGTGCGGCCGTTGGGGCGCTCGACCACAATGGTGTCGACGTCCCGGATGGCGGTTTCCGCGTTGCGTGGTACCCAGGTGACAAACACGATGTCGCCTACCTGGACATTGGTCACCTGCGAGCCGACTTTGATCACCTCGCCCGTCGCCTCGTGACCGAGAATCTGGTCGCCGTCGCGGGGATTGTGCATCTGGTGCAACTGCGAATGGCAGATGCCGGAAGCGAACTGTCGGACGACGACCTGGAAATCGGTCGGGTCGGGCAGGTCAACACGTTCGACGGCCAGAGGCTCATCGGCTTCCGGGAGAAAAACGACGCGTGCGGGAGTCGGCATTCTAGGTTCCTAACGATTGCTCAGTCAGTGTCTAGGGGATTCTAGTCTGCCTTACGGAGAAACGGCATGGAGATCATCACCAGACGCGGTCCGCGACACATGGAGCTGGCCGAGTTTCACGAATTGCGAGCCAGATACTCGTCGACACTGGTCGACCTCGGAACGGGGGACGGCGCCTGGCCCCGTCGCTTCGCGCGTGACTATGCCAACGTCCTCGCTATCGGAGTCGATTCCGACCGCAAGGCCCTTCAGGAGGCTGCCAAACTCGCCGAGCGCAAGCCCGCCCGCGGCGGCGCATCAAATGCGCTCTATGTAGCGGCACAAGTCGAAGCACTGCCACCGGAATTGCATTCGGCCTCCGACTGGACCACGATTTACTTTCCCTGGGCCGCCCTGCTGAAGGCAATCCTCAGCGGCGACGAACAGCTCGCTGACATCCTCAACGCGATCGCCGCAGCGCGCTCCAGACTGAGCATCGTCCTCAACGGCGAAGCGGCCCCGGAAGGGTTTCAGAATCCAACCCCGGAGTCGGTAAGCCGTGCACTCAAATCAACGCTGGAAGCTGCGGGATTTCGAGTCACCCGTTCTGCATGGCTCGACGCCCGCCAGGCGCCGGCCACCACCTGGGCCGGGCGCCTCGTCAAAGGCAGCGGCCGATCCATGATCGCACTGGATGCGCAGCGCTAGCTCTTCCGACCGATGTGTAGGGCCACAACCCCCATCGACAATCGCCGATACGACACGTCAATCAGTCCGGCCGATTCCAACATCGCCGACAGCTCATCGGCTGTCGGATAGCCCGAGAGCGAGTTCGGTAGATACCGATACGCCGAACGGTCTCCCGACACGAGGCCTGCGACTCTCGTCACTCCTTGCTCGAACCCAAGACGCAGCACCTTGCCCCATCTGGAGTCGGGAGGATGCGTGATATCCAGACCCACGAGCCGACCGCCGGGCTTCAGGACCCTCGCCATCTCCTCGAACGATCCGGCGAGATCGGGCAGGTTGCGCATAACAAATGCGGACGCGACGACGTCGAACGACCCGTCAGCGAACGGCAGGTGCAGCGCGTCGCCTCGAAGCCATTCAATCTGCTGACGTCCGAACTTCTCCTCTGCTCGCGTCAGCATGTGCGCCGACACATCAAGTGCGATCACCCTCGCTGCATCTTGACGTCGAAATTCCGCGCTCAAATCACCCGTTCCTGCCCCAAGATCGAGCACCGCAGATCCCTCAGGCTTCGACAGCCGAACCGCCAGCGTTCGCCAGCGACCGTCCCGACCTCCGGTCATCAGGCGATTCATCCGGTCGTAGTGAGGAACCAGTCTGCTGAACATCTGCTCGATCGTGCGCGTGCGCTCTTGTGCGGTGACCGGGTCAGACATGCTGATACAGTACAGAAACCGACCCAAGCGTCGGATTCTTCAGACAATGGAGCCTCCTGTGGTGACCAGTCAGCCGCGTCAGGCCAGGGCGGTCGAACGCCGAGAGCAGCTGCTCGACGCTGCCGCTCGTGTTCTGTCGCAGCGTGGGTATGCGGACGCGCAGATGGAGGAGATCGCTGCCGCCGCCGACACTTCCAAGGGCGGACTCTACTTCCACTTCTCGACCAAGGAAGCACTGGTCGCCGCCGTAATCGGCCGTGCCGGAGACATCCTTCGCCGACGCGTCGACCGGGCCATGAGCGACGCCGGCCCTGATCCGGTCGCTCGGGCCGACGCTGCTCTGGCCACACTGATCGACACGCTGTCGGCGCATCGCTCGCTCGCACGCGTACTGGTCAGCGAGACGCTCGCTGGGTCTGCGCCGGCCCGTGAGCGAATTGCCGCGATCGAGGATGAATTCGTCGATATCGTTGCGAACGAGCTTCGCCTCGCTCTGGATGCAGGTCAGTTGCGCAACCTCGACGCGCCGCTCGATCCCGACCTGACGGCGCGGGCATGGGTCGGAATGGTTCAGTCCACCCTCTCGGCCTGGGCCGCCGGTCGGGTCTCCACTCCCATCGAACGCATCTACCCCGAACTCCGCCGACTCCTGCTGCGCAGTGCCGGCGTACCGCTTGAATCCGCATCGCGTGAACTCGCAACAAGGGAGTAACTGATCATGTCAAGACCGACCGTCACCGTCGAACGCACCGGCCTGCCGGATTGGGAACGCTCTGGCGACTATGGCGACATCTACTACGACGTCGCCGAAGGCATCGCCAAAATCACGATTGCCCGCCCGGAGGTACGCAACGCATTCCGCCCCAAGACTCTGTTCGAGCTGCTCGACGCCTTCAAGCGCGCGCACGAGGACATGTCGGTCGGCGTGATCATCCTCACCGGAGAGGGCAAGGAAGCGTTCTGTTCAGGCGGCGACCAGCGCATTCGCGGCGACGGCGGCTACGTCGGCGACGACGGCGTGCCGCGGCTCAACGTGCTCGACCTGCACCGTTACATGCGCTCGATTCCCAAGCCGGTGATCGCGATGGTCGCGGGGTACGCGATCGGCGGCGGCAACGTGCTCGCTACGGTCTGCGATTTGACCTACGCGGCCGACAACGCCTGGTTTGGCCAGACCGGACCCAAGGTCGGTTCGTTTGACGCTGGCTATGGCACGATGCTGTTGGCCCGGCTGGTCGGACACAAGAAAGCCGCCGAGATCTGGATGCAGTGCCGACAGTACAGCGGCGCCGAGGCCGTCGAGATGGGCCTCGCCTGCGATGTCTTCCCAGTCGACGATCTTGAGCTCGAAGTCATCAACCGCTGCCGCGAAATCCTCTGCATGTCGCCGACTGCGCTGCGTTTCATCAAGCGTGCGCTCGTCGCAGACACCGACGGTCTCTCCGGCATGCAGATGTTCGCCGGCGACTCAACGCTGCTCTACTACCTCTCCGAGGAAGCCAAAGAGGGCAAGAACGCCTTCCTCGAAAAGCGCAAGCCCGACTTCTCCAAGTACCCGCGCTTCCCCTGATGGCGGCTGCAGCGCCTCCGATTCCCGGCAAACGGCGAGCCTGGTTGCTCGCCGTTCGCCCACCAACGCTTCCCGCGGCGGTCGCGCCGGTCCTTGCTGGCACCGGCATAGCCGCTGTCGACGGCGACTTCGAGGTCGGCCGCTTCTTCCTCGCCCTGATCGGCGCAGTCTTCATTCAGATTGTCGTCAACTTCGCCAACGATCTTTCCGACTTCCGTCGCGGCGCCGACACGCCGGACCGACTTGGTCCGCCGCGAGCCGTCGCCCAGGGCTGGTTGTCGCAACGAGAGATGACCGTCGGGATCACACTGGCGACCGCGGCTGCCCTGATTGTCGGGATCGTCCTGATCCTGATCGTCGGCTGGCCGATCCTGATCATCGGCGGCGCCTCGCTGATCGCGGCCGTCACCTACACGGGCGGACCGTTGCCCTATGGATATCGAGGACTCGGCGACCCCATCTGCTTCCTCTTCTTCGGCTTTGTCGCAGTCATGGGCGCCGGTTACGTGCAGATCGAGGAACTGACCTGGGAGCTGGCGGCCGCCTCAGTGCCTGTGGGCTGTCTGGTCACCGCGATTCTGGTCATCAACAACCTACGCGACATCGACACAGACCGTTCAAGCGACAAACGGACGCTCGCGGTGCTGATTGGAGAGCGAAACACGAGGATCGAATACGTGGTCTTGACCGTCGGCGCATTCGTCAGCATCGCCGTCTTCGCCTCGGTCGGGCTGCTGCCCTACTACTGCTTCGTTGCCTGGCTCGGATTGCCACCGGCGATGTGGCTGGCCCGCGAGATCGTCAACGGACGCACTGGCGCAGCGCTCAATCCGATGCTCAAGCGCACAGCTCAGTTGCACTTGCTAGTCGGTGCACTGATTGGCTTGGGAGGCGTAATCTCAACATTCTGACGCGCCTAACCCTGCGTCAGCAGGATCGCGGTCACGATGCCGAGAGCAGCGAGTCCGATGC
>VXTH01000356.1:0-4959 GCA_009837565.1 Chloroflexota bacterium
CATGCAGCGCGCTCAGTGGTTCGAGCAGCGTCTGCATCTGCGGGGAGAGGCCATCCCAGGCCGCGTACATGTTGGACCAGCAGGTATCGCCGCCTTTGGTCGGAATGCTCTTGATGTGCAGGATCGAGGCCATCGGCGGCTCTTCGTCCGCCGAGACATCGGAGTGCCAGCGTTCTCCGTTGTTGCGGAACGAGTCCTTGTCGGTGTGAATCCGCATTAACTCGGGGTTGCCGTGCTCGTAGGGCGCAGCCGGGTGGATGTGCAGGTCGCCGAACATCCGCCCGAAGGTCAGGTGTTGTTCCGGAGAAATCGGCTGGTCGCGGAAGAACAGCACCAGGTGGTCCATCCAGGCGTCGTGGATGAACTGGAAGGTCTCCTCATCGATCGGCTGGGTCAGGTCGACGCCGTGGACCGTGGCGCCAATCGTCGGGGTCAGTGGTTCAATCGAAATCGCTGATGTCGTCATGTCCTGGCTCCGCTCCGTTGGCCCGACCAACAGTTGATGTTGAATCGAAGATAGCGCCGATTCTGCGCGATACTCGGTAGAGCGCTTGGAGCGAACAATGACTGAGCAGAACAGCGGACCACGAGAAGCCACATGGCAGCCGGAGATCGAACAGATCGCATTGCGGCGGGATCTGGCCCGAGAAATGGGCGGCGCTGACCGGGTCCAGGAGCAGCATGACCGCGGCAATCTGACCGTCCGCGAGCGCATCGAACTACTCACCGATGACGGCTCGTTCAGGGAACGAGGCGTCTTGTCGGGCGCGGGCTACTACGACGAGTCGGGCGATCTGGTCGGATTCCATCCTTCGGCCACGGTCACAGGGACAGCGAGAATCGGCGGCCGGCCGGTTGCCGTCTCGGGCGGCGACTTCACCGCGCGGCCGCGCAGTGGCTCGGCTGCCGAGCGCACTCATGGCGGCAAGGTTCGCATCCACGGTGGCGGCGACAAGTCAGGGCACATCGAGTCGCTGGCGATTGAGCTGAAGGTTCCAATGATCCGCCTGATCGACGGTTTCGGCGCCGATATTCGCGCAACCGCCGAAATGGGCCGCACCTACTTGCCGGAGCTCTATTGGCCCCAGCGCTGGGGCAAGCTGATGGCGGAGGTCCCGGTCGTCTCGGCGGCGCTGGGTTCCGTCGCCAGGCTGCCGGCGGCCGAGGTACCGGCGTCGCACTTCTCGGTCATGGTGCGGGGGACGTCACAGGTGTTTGCCGGCGGACCGCCGCTGGTCGAGCGGTCGATGGGCGAGAAGCTGACCAAGGAGGAATTGGGCGGCTACGAGGTCCACGCGCGCAGCAGCGGCGTGGTCGACAACGACGCCGCCGACGAGGCCGACGCAATCTCGCAGATCCAACAGTTCCTGTCCTACCTGCCGACCAACGTGCATCAAATGCCCCCGGTGATCGACTGCGACGACCCGGTTGACCGTCGAGACGACCGGTTGGCCTCCGTGGTGCCGAAGCACCGCAATCGCGGTTACAACGTGCGACGAATGTTGGAGATGGTCGTCGACCTCGGCTCGTTCTTCGAGATCGGTCGCTACTTCGGGCGTTCGCAGGTGACAGGATTGGCGCGAATCGGCGGCATGCCGATCGGCGTATTGGCGAACGATCCCATGCACTACGGCGGCGCGATGGGCGCCAAGGAAGCGCGCAAGTTCGAGAAGTTCGTCGACCTCTGCGACGTTTTTCACCTGCCGATCGTGAACTTCGCCGATCAGCCCGGATTCCTGATCGGCCGTCCGGGCGAAGGCGCAGGCACCCTGCGCGCCGGCGTCAAGGCAGCGGCCGCGATCAACGACTCGCAGGTGCCCTGGGCGACGGTTGTGGTCCGCCGCCTCTACGGAGTCGCCGGCGGCGCACACCAGGACTTCAGCCGCTTCTGCTTCCGCTTCGCCTGGCCCTCGGGCGAGTGGGGATCGCTGCCGATCGAGGGCGGCGTCGCGGCGGCATACCGCCGCGAGATCGAGGCCGCCGAAGACCCGATCGCGCATCGAACCGCGATCGAGGACCGGCTGATCGCCCTGCGCGATCCATTCGCTGCGGCGGAGGCCTTCGCAGTCGAAGACATCGTCGATCCGAGAGAAACCCGTCCCATGCTCGCCGAGTGGCTCGCAATGGCCTACGAGACGGAACTGCCCAGCCAGCTGGGCGTCAGGGTCAGATACGGGATGCGTCCGTAGGAATGGCTACTCCTCATCGGGCCGAATCAGGGTGACGGTTTCCTTGGAGTAACTGAGTTCAAAGTCGCCGGGTCGAATGGCGTCACGGCCGAAGAGCGACGGTTTATTCCAGTTTCCTGCTGGCTCAGGATCGGCAACCCACAACTGGGTTCCGATCGTTAGTGGCGACTGCGCATCATCTTCAAGTATCAACGATGCGCTGATCGGCAAGATGCGAAATGCACTGGCGCCAAGGCCATCCAAACGGACAGATTGCTCGCCGCGTTCGAAGTCGAGGGCGAACAGTTGGTCTCCTAAGAGCCGTTCGGCATCCACGGGCATAAGAATCGACGTATCGGACCCTGAGTCGATGAGAAAGTCGAATCGCTCCGTGTGCCCATCAATCCTCACCGTCACTTCGACAAATGGTGCGAGATCCCCGACGGTTGCCGAAACATTGGCGAGCCAACCGTGAACAACCTTCACGAATGGGGAAGACGACGAGCTGAAGGCACAGTGCGAGTACCAGCAGGCTTCGGAGGTGGCCATGTGAACGCGCCAGATCTGGTCAGCCCCTGCAGTCCGTTCAAGTGATCGAAGTGCGCTCGTACATTGTCGAACCCCGCGACACTGCGGCCTTCGTTGAAGATGGTGATCCAATGGCTCGGATACCGCTGACGAATCTCCTGCCAATCGCGTTGCCATCGTTCGCGATTGAGCCGCCCTTCGGCGAAGATTTCACGCGTAGTCGGTTCGTCGCCCTGCTCGGCATCCCTCGATTTCGAATCGGTCGTCATCGACTTCCTCCCAACTGCCATTCTACCGAGGCCTGGCAGGCGTCTGGCACGGTGAATCCGCTATCTTTGACGCGCAAACCAGAGCGTTGGTGAAGGGAATGATCATGGCACTTGGCGGATTTGCAAATCATGTGGCGCGGGTCGATCTGACCGACCGCAGCGTGAGCTACGAAGGAATCAACGAAGACGACGCCCGCAAGTACATCGGCGCTCGTGGACTGGGCGTCAAGTACCTGCTCGATAACGGCCCAGAAACCGACCCGATGTCGGCCGACAACATGTTGGCCCTCGTCAACGGACCGATGACCGGCACCGAAGTGACGATGTCTGGACGCCTGGCGTTCGTGACCAAGTCGCCGCTGACCGGCACCGTGACCGACTCGCACATGGGCGGATGGTCCGCGGCGCGCCTACGCTGGGCCGGCTTCGACGCGATCCTGATCACAGGCAAGGCCGACTCGCCGGTCTACCTGGAGGTCGAGAACGGCGAGGTCGAGATCAAGGACGCCTCAGAAATCTGGGGCAAGGGCATCCATGACACCGTCGCGCATTTCGGCTCCGACAGCGGCAACAAGACCGACGTGTCGGTCATGTCGATCGGTCAGGCCGGCGAGAATGGCGTGCTGTTCGCCTCGTTCCTCAACGAGGACGACCGCGCAGCCGGGCGCGGCGGTACCGGCGCCGTGGCGGGGATGAAGAACCTCAAATGCGTGGTCGTGCGCGGCACTCGAGACGGCCGCTGGCGGCCGGAGCAGGGCGAGGCGCGGCAGAAGTTCCGCGAGGCGCAGGGACAGCACCTCAAACTGATCATGGAGTCACCAGTCACGGCGCCGTCTTCCGTCAATGACGACGGCACGCTCAAGGACGGTTCAGGAGCGCTCTCGGCGTTTGGCACCAACGTCTTGATGAACGCGGTCAACTCGATCGGTGGATTGGGCACCAAGAATTCGCAGCTCACGCAGACCACCCCGGAAGCGGCAGACGCCGTCTCGGGCGAAACGATGCGCAACGAGTACCTGACGGCCGAGCCGACCTGTCACGCCTGCCCGGTCGCCTGCAAGAAGGAAGTCGAAATCACCGAGGGTCCGCACGCCGGCCTCAAGATGGAATCGTTCGAGTACGAGCCGGCCTGGTCGCTGGGCGCCAACTGCGGCAATGACGACCCGGCCGTGATCGCCAAGGTCATCGACCAGTGCAACGACTACGGCATGGACGCGATCGAGATTGGCAACGTGATCTCGATGTACATGGAGGCCTCGGAACGCGGCTACGTTGATACACCGCTCGACTGGGGCGACGGCGCGGGCATGGTTCGCGTGACCGAAGAAATGGCAACGGGTTCGTCGTCGATCGGACAGACGCTCGGTCAAGGCACGGCCAAGGCCGCAGCCGCGTGGGGCCACTCCGAGATCTCGATGACGGTCAAGGGTCAGGCGGTGCCGGCCTACGACCCGCGAGGGATCAAGGGCGAGGGCCTGGGCTACGCCACTTCGAACCGAGGCGCCTGCCACCTGCGCGGCTACACGCCGGCCTCCGAGTTGCTCGGCATCCCGGTCAAGACCGACCCGCTCGACTGGGACGGCAAGGGTCCGCTGCTCAAGATCTTCCAGGACCTGCACGCCTTCTCCGACTCGCTCGACCTCTGCAAGTTCTCGGCCTTCGCCGTCGGCGCGCCCGAGTACGCCGCGCTCTACGAGAACGTGGTCGGCCTGCCGATGTCCGAGGAGGACGTCATGGTCGCCGGCGAGCGGATCTACAACCTCGAGCGCCACTTCAACAACCTGGCCGGGTTCGACGGCAGCGATGACTCACTGCCCGAGCGCTTCCTGACCGAACCGGCGAGCGGTCCGGCAGAAGGCCACATCTGTGAACTCGACCAGATGAAGGAGCAGTACTACGAAGCCCGCGGCTGGGACGACGGCGTCGTCGGCGAAGCCAAGCTGCGCGAGCTTGAGATCATCTCGTAAGCTCCGGTCCTGAACTCCCTCTCCCCG
>VXTH01000261.1:0-1931 GCA_009837565.1 Chloroflexota bacterium
GAGCTCGCGGCTCAGCTACTGACGCGGATGCGTGGGTCGAGGAAGCCATAGGACACGTCCACGATCAGATTCGTCAGGATCACCGCGCCGGCAATCCAGACGTTGACGGCCTGCACGACGATGTAGTCGCGGTTCGCAATCCCGTCGAGCAGATAGATGCCGACACCCGGCAAGGCGAAGATCAACTCGAACACAACCGAACCGCCGAGCACCACCGGAAACTGCACTCCAATCACGGTGATGAAGGGAATCAACGAGTTGCGCAGCGCATGGCGGCGCAACAGCATGACTCGGGACAATCCTTTCGCCCGCGCGGTCAGCATGTAGTCCTGCCGCAGCACGTCGAGCAATGCGGTGCGAAGGATCCGCGTCTGCACGCCGGCGAGGATCAGTCCGAACAATAACGCCGGCAGCCACATCTGCTGCAGATTCGTCAGCGGCGCCTCCCAGATCGCCTGGTACCCCAGTGGCGGCGACCAGGTGAACCACTTCGCGCCGAACACGATCGCCAGCGTCGCGAGCCAGAATCCGGGAATCGCGAGCGCAAACACGGCAATGCTGCGCGCGGCATAGTCCGGCCAGCGGCTGCGCTGCAGCGCAGCCACGATCCCCAGCGGCACCGAGATCACCGTCGCGATGATCAGTCCCAGGAACGCCAGTTCCAGCGTGACGTCGATCCGGTTGACCAGGTCGTTGCCCACACTGCGCTGCGTGCGCAGCGCCTGTCCGAAGTCACCCTGCAACGCATTGACCAGCCAGTCGCCGAAATACTCGAGGAATGGCGCCTCAAGTCCAAGCTCCTCACGCAGCCGCTCTTTCTCGGCATCGTTGTAGAAGGCTTCGGCCGCCAGGACATCAACGACGTCGCCAGGCAAGGTGCGCATCACCCCGGCGACGATCAGGCTGATCCCAAACAGCGTCAAGACGGCGAGCAGCAAACGACGGACGAGGTAGCCGCGCATCTCGCCGCCTCCCCGTCCGTCGCTTGAGCACTCAGGCCGTGTGGCCTTCCGCATTAGAACTGCATTAGAGGTCGTTGAACCACATGTCCTCCAGCGACGGCGACGGGGCAAAGGTCTGAATGAACTGCACGCCCGACAACTCTGGCCGCGCGACCTGTGAGATCGGCGGGTTGACCCAGGGCACGGAGTACATCTGGTTGGCAATGTGCAACTGCAGGTCGTAGAGCAACTTGCGCCGCGTCTCCACATCGCCCTCGGTCCGTTGCGCGTTGAGCAGGTCCAACATCTGCTGGTCCTCGCCCATCAGCTCGCCGTTCGGAATCGGCGAACGCGGACTGTCGGAGATGAAGACATTGCGCAGCGCCTCGTCCGGCTCGATCGACGCCACCGACAGCGTGTGCCCGATCACGCCGGTGTTGCTGCCGTTGAAGATCGTCGAGTAGTGCACAGTCGGCTCGTTGACGACGAGGTCGACGCTGATCCCGACCTGGAGCAGGTTGGCCTGCACCACCTGCGACTGCTCGGCGAAGATCGGACCGTAGGCCGTGGTGGTGTGGAACGGCACGCCGTCCAGTCCATCGACGCCAGCCGCGTCCAGCAGCTGCATCGCCTTCTCGGGGTTGTAGCGATAGAACTCGCCGAGCGCGTCGTCCTCCTTCGGATCGACCCACCAGCCGGCCAGCGGCGGCAATGCGGTTGACCATTGCCCCCGTTCGAGCGCCCCGCCGACGGTCAGGATCGCGTCGCGGTCGATCTCGACCGACATCGCCTGGCGCACTCGCGGGTCGTTGAACGGCTCCAGTGCGAGGTCGGGGAACACGCCGCCGATCACGAGGCTGGGCTGGTACTCCCAGGTCGCCCCGGGAATGCCGTTCTCCAGCTCCTCGACGATTGGCGGCGCGACGCCGAACCACGTGGTGTTCAGCTCGCCGCTGAGGAAAGCCGCGGCGATCGCCGAGTTGTCGCCGA
>VXTH01000261.1:1941-4937 GCA_009837565.1 Chloroflexota bacterium
GCGTACGGCTTGGGCGCGTCGAAGTAGTTCGGGTTGCGCTTGTAGATCACGCGCGATCCCGGCTCGTATTCGTCCAGCAGGAACGGTCCGGCGCTGATCATCGTCTGGCGCGACATCTCATCGACCAGCAGCTCCGGCGGCATCACATACGGACCCGCGTGATGTCCGAGATAGAGCAGGAATGGCGCCAGCGGACCGTTCAGATCGAAGCGCACCGTGCGGTCGTCCGGCGCGTCAACGCCGACCAGGCTGGGCTGGATCGCGCCCCGATTCGGGTAGCCGCCGTAACGCTCCTCCTCGAAGGAGCACGCGACATCCTCAGCCGTCACATTGCGTCCATTGACCGGCGCGCGATCCTCCCAGACGGCGTTCTCCTTGATGTTGAACAGCCAGGTCACGTCGTCCGGCTGTTCATAGGATTCGGCTAGCCACAGCTCGGGCTGGAAGTCGATCGACGATTGTCCCGGGTTGTTCGAGAACTGGGTCAGCATCGGGTAGCAGTTGTGCCCGTGCAGGAACGCCTTGTAGCCGAAGGTCAGGAAGCCGTCGAACGAGGCCAGGTCGGAGGTATCCGAGATCTTCAGTTCACCACCGATCGGCGGCGCTTCCAATTCTTGCTGCGCCTGCGCGGTCGCAGCCTGCTGCTGTTGTTGCTGCTGGGCGGCGTCCTGTTGCGCTGCGGCCTGCTCCTGCTGTTCAGCCTGGTCGGCCGCTTGTTCGGTGGTCTGTGCCTGCTGCTGTTGGTCTTGTTGTTGCTGCGCGGCCGCTTGCGGCTGATCCTGTTGTTGCTGTCGCTGAGCCACGGCCTGCGGTTGGTCGTCGTCATCGTCGTCGCCGCAGCCCACCAGCGCAATTCCGGCCGCGCCGACCCCCGCCGTCGCCGCCGTTCGCAGCACCGCCCGGCGAGACAGCCGCCGCTGCCCCATCGGCTTCCAATAGTTCGAGCTCGACATGGGTCACCTCCCGGTTGTTTCCGCGAGGCTAACGAATCAGAAACGGGCAAGTTTCGTCAGTGTGGAGAGCGCTATGGGTGACACTCGCTTGTATTGATTCGGTTATCTTTGCTGTACAGTTGGATGAAAGACAGAACAAAGGAGCAAGTAGGTGATCAGAGCCGACTACCTGGAGGATGATTTCGATCGACGGCTAGTCGACTCTGTTCTACTGCTGGCGCTGTGGCATTTCGCGTCATCGGAGAAGAGTGACGCCGGTGGCCGGCTCCGGCTGATGAAGCTTGCCTACCTGTTGTTTCGTCGCTTGCAGTGTGACTCCGTTTGCGCTCTTAGCGTGAACTTCTATCGTTGGCAGTACGGTCCCATGTCGAATGAAGTTTATGAGGCTTGGGAGAGGCTAGAAGCTGCCGACCTGATGGATGAGGAAGAGGTCTGGACTCTGACAGACTCAGGCGTTCGCTTGGCTGAGAACTTCTACGAGGAAGTGCTCAAAGAGGAGTCGAATGCGGCGGTGAAGGCCGCGGTTGATGAAGTTGCCCAAGAGTGGCGCACTGCATGGTCTGCTCAGCCTCTGATGCAGCACATCTACTCTCTGTCTTCGCGGATCGCTGAAGTCGGTCCCTCTATCGAGGACATGGCGCTTGGCGATGACTTTGAGCCTCCTCCTGCCCCTGCAGATGCTGAAATGTGTCTGAACGTTGATGATTCATGGGTCGAATCATTGTCAGTGGCTCTCTCAAGCGAATCTATGGCATCGCTGAGATCATCCGTTGCTGATTATCGCGGCGGAAGGATCCATCTTGCCCGTTGAGAAAGGGTGGGCAGTTCGCTACTCCAAGTATTTTGTGGACCAACTCCAGACTCGCCAACACAGGCGACACAAGGACGACATCGACAAAAGTCTGAATGTGTTGTCTGCCAATCCCTACTCGGCCCGGCGTTCAAAGCGGTTGAAAGGGCCACTTGCTGGACTGCGCAGCGCGAGGATCGACCGACGTTGGCGCCTGATTTTTCGCCTGTGTGAAGAATGCGAAAGTCTCGGAGACAAGAGCCGTCGCCCATTGGATTGTTGCTTCACTGGCGAAACTGAGTCGAGGACGATGAATGTCCTGTGCATTTCCGATCACTATGGCAAGCGGGTGAACGACATCCCAGACGACTTTGACTTCTAGAAGATCGGGTCCGACTACCCCTTCCGACGATCCTCATACGTGTCGAAGAAGCGGTTCTTGACCGTCTTCTGGTTCTCGTAGATCGAGCCCTGCTTCGGCGAGGCCGGCAGCGGCAGATACGCGGGAACCTCGGTCTGGCGCGGCTGCTCGACCGGTTCGCCGGCGCACATGAAGCTCCAGTACTGCTCCAGTGTCTGCGGCCCCAGACCCATAATCGGCCAGGAATCAGCGGCGGCGTAGCCGAACAGCAGCAGTCGGCGCTGGATCTCCGAGCGGTTCAGAGCCGAGCCGTGCATCGTGCGCACGTGATGGAACGAGACGGATCCGGCTGGACCCTCAAGTGCAACCAGGTCCTTCTCCATGTCCCAGTCGAACTCGTCTGGCTCCACGGCGCCCGTGAAGTAGCGACCCTCGGGGTGATGGTGGTCGTAGATCTTGCGCTTGTGCGAACCCGGCACGACCAGCAGCGGACCGTTGATCGCGTAGCAGTCGTCGAGCAGGATGCCCGCCGCCACGAGGTCGTCGTTGGTGTGCGGATAGAAGGGCCAGTCCTGGTGCCACTCGACCGGCGCACCGTACTCGGCCGCCTTCATGTTCAGCTTGTCGTTCTGCAGCCGGACGTTGGGACCAATCAACGCCGTTACGACCTCCATCAGCACGGGATGCTGCGCCAGTTCGCGGAAAAACGGCCAGTGGGTCGACGGCGACTTCAGCCGCCTCACCCGTGGCTCCTCCGCCGTGTGCGAGTCCTCGAGGTCGTACTGGGCGTTGTGGTCGGTCAGCCCTGCCGCCTCGGCCACGATCCGGTCGGTCTCGTCACGCAGCGCCTGCAGCACGTCGTCGGGCAACAGATTTGGGATCAGCAGGAAGC
>VXTH01000075.1:0-2676 GCA_009837565.1 Chloroflexota bacterium
ACTACGAGGACCAACTCGCGGCCGAGAAGAAGTGCGGCCACATGGGCGGCAAGGTCCTCGTCCCGACGGCGCAGCACGTGCGCACGCTGCAAGCGGCCCGACTCGCTGCCGACGTGATGAACGTGCCGACCGTGCTGATGGCTCGCACCGACGCGCTCTCGGCGACGCTGATGACCACCGACATCGACGAGCGCGACCGTCCCTTCACGACCGGCGAGCGCACGGCCGAGGGCTACTTCGGGGTGACCGGCGGGATCGATTCGGCGATTGCTCGCGGACTTGCCTTCGCTCCGCACGCGGACCTGATCTGGTGTGAGACCTCAGTGCCGGACATCGGCGAGGCGCGGGACTTTGCGCAGGCGCTGCACGCTGAGTACCCGAACAAGATACTGGCCTACAACTGCTCGCCGTCGTTCAACTGGAAGCGTCATCTTGACGACGCGACGATCGCGAACTTCCAGGAGCAGTTGGCCGACATGGGCTACCGCTTCCAGTTCATCACCCTGGCCGGCTGGCACGGGATCAACTACCACACCTTCAATCTCGCCTCGGGCTACCGCGATCGCGGGATGGCCGCCTACGTCGAGCTGCAGGAAGGTGAGTTCGAGGCCGAGGCACAGGGCTACACGGCGACCAAGCACCAGCGCGAAGCGGGCACGTCCTACTTCGACGAGATCCTGCTGACGGTCACCGGCGGCGACGCCGCGACGACGGCGCTGTCGGGCTCGACCGAGGCCGCGCAGTTCACCGAGGAAGCGGTCGGCGCTCACTAAACTCACTGGGTGCGACGGCTACTGGTCCCGGCTCTTTGCTGCCTGATCGCCGTTGTCTGTGCTGTCGGCCTGAGCGTCGCGTTCGCGGATGACGGCGAGCCGTCGCTGCCTGAGTCGGTCACAACGACACTTCAGCCCGGGGACAACCGGATCGGCTGGGTCGCGGAGCGCATGTCCGCGGAGGACCTGTTCGCCCGGCTGCCTCGGGTCGTGCTGGTCTACACCTGGAATGCCGATTCGGGTCGGTACGAAATTGCCGCGCCTCGGCTGCCTCGGCGTTACTGGACGATTCGGTTCCTGGAGCCGGGACGGGGATACGTCCTGCGGGTCGGCGGGCCGGGCGACGTTGAGTGGCAACGGTCGGTGCTGCCCGCGAGCGGCCTGGTCAGTTTGCGCAGCGGGGTCAACTGGTCGGTCTGGGCTGGTCGGGATGATGCAGCCATTGCGGATGTCGCACGGGGGATTGGCAGTTCGCTGCTGTCGATCCGCTCGGGCGATCTGATCTATGACCCCTCTGTGCCCGGGTCCATGGACGCTTGGCCGGTGGTTCAGCGGGGCGATGCGCTTGAAGTCAGGGTCAGCCAGGACGTCAACTGGCTGCAGCCGACCTTCGTCATGCCCGAGATTCACTATGCCGGGAACGTCGATCACGGCGTGCGCCGGCTGATTGAGCGCGATCTGGAAGCAACGCTCGAGTACAGCGCCAGGGAGCTTGGTGTGCAGGCTGACCCGTTTTCGCTCGTGGTTGTCGTCGCCGGCGACGCGAAGTCGGCGCATGACAAGACCACTGAACTCGGCCACCCATGGGAATGGGAGTCGTTCCGGAACTTCTGGCAACGGGCTGGTGGTTGGTACAGCAGCGATCAGGATGCGTTCTACCTGAAGAGCAGCACGTGGGAGGGATCCAGCAGCGGGCGCTACCACTTTGGTCGCTACGTGGTCCTGCACGAGTACATTCATGCGTTGCAGTTCCAGCTGATGGGTGCCAACATCGTTGATTTGGACTGGATGCTCGAAGGCTCCGCCAACTGGTTCGACAGCGATCTCGCGACCCAGGATCGCAACGGCTATCCGCTCAGCAGGAGGCTGATCGACGCGCTCAACCTGGCTTCGAAGGGTCCGCCGCTTGAGGAGATTGAGTCGGCCAACGATACCTGGCAGTACTCGTTCGGCCTGGTCGCTGCCGATCTGCTGATCGAGCGCGCGGGCAAAAGCGCTGCGCTCGACTTCTATCGCGTATTGGCCCCCGGCAGAGCGGGGCCCGGTGGGCGCTGGGAGACCCGGCCTACCGTGCGCAGCGCCTTCGCGGCTGCCTTTGGACTGTCCCTCGAAGAGTTCTACGACGAGTTTGAGGCGCTGATGACCAAGCGCCGCGGCAGCGCCAAACGCCGGCCCGCGGGAAACGAGTTCGCGCTCGCGGGGACAATCGTCAACACCGACGGCACGCCGCGGGTGGGCGCGTCGCTGGAGGCAAGGGAGTACCAGGACGGTGTTCCGGCCGGTTGGGATCGTCGAGCGAGGTCGAGTGAAGACGGAACCTTCGAACTCTTCGTCCGCAGACGGGCCGACTACCGTGTCTGGGTCGAGCTTGGAGACGACTACTGGAACTGTCAGTTTTGGTGGTCGGAGAGCAGCGATGCGGCGAGGCCGTCCGATGACGAGGCCAGCCTGATCGAAATCGGCAGCAGTCAACCTGAACCGATCGCGATCACCGTCGACGCCGATCAATGCCGCTGGCGCATCGCCGGGGTGCTGTCTGGCCCGGACGGTCAGCCGCTGGCCGGCATCGAAGTCCAGGCCCAGAGGGAAGGCAGCACGACCTCGATCAGAACCGAAGTCGACGGCTCGTTCACATTCGTTGCGAGCCGGCCTGCCTCTGACGGACTCTCTGCCGACCTGGGCG
>VXTH01000075.1:2686-4924 GCA_009837565.1 Chloroflexota bacterium
GCCGTCTCTATTGGAACGCGGATGTTCCAGGCTGGACCGAGGATCAGGCTGGGACGCTCGAGGTGACCAGCAGGGACATCGCTGGCATTCGATTCCAGGCCGAAGATGATCCGTGCACCAGGATCACCGGATGGTTGCTCGATTCGAATGGCAAGGGAATCAAGAACGTCGACGTTAACGCCGTTGCCGATGACCATCGCGCCATGGATCCTACGGATTCAACGGGCAGGTTCAGCGTCGCGCTGACGGAGGCGGGAGTCTATGGCCTGGAAACCTGGATCAACGGGTGTTTCCTGTACTACGGGAACGACGGGGCCACAGGGACGTTGCGCGAACGGAAGACTGTCAGTGTGACAGAGCACGATGTGTCCGCCCTGCTGTTCCAACTCCAGCCAGACATGTGCACCCTCCGCATCTCCGGCAGGCTTCTCAACGCCGATGGCACTCCGAGGACGGATAACTGGGTCGGCGCCAGCGGGGAATCCGGCAGAGGCGCTGATTGGCCGGCCGAGGACGGCACATTCTCCTTCGCGGTTCCCGGTCCGGGGATCTACGACATATCGGTCACCGTCGACGGATGCGAAATCTACTACGCCGGCAACGGTAAGAGCGGAGCCAAGAGCGAGCGCCGCTCCTTCAACATCACCCGCTCCGACATCACCGGGATCGAATTCCGCCTGCCCGAGGCTCCCGCCTCTGTCTGCAACTGACCTGGAGCCGCCGCAAGTGGAGGCGCTCAGTCGCTGCCGCGGAGGCGGGGGTCGAAGATGTCTCGGAGGGAGTCGCCGAGCAGGTTGAAGCCGAGTACGGCGAGGGTGATGGCGACGCCGGGGAAGATGCTGAGGTGGGTGTGCTGCCAGTAGTCTCGCGATTCGACCAGCGTGCGGCCCCAGGACGGATTGGGCGGCGGGACGCCGAGGGCGAGGAATGAGAGCGCGCCCTCAAAGAGGATCGCGCCGCCGAGCAGGGTCGTCACGTAGATCAGCAGCGGCGGGCCAATGTTGGGCAGCACGTGCCGCCAGAGGATGCGGAAGGGCGCCACGCCGATGACGCGTGCAGCCTCGACATAGGCGGCGCCCAGCGTCGCCAGGGTGCTGGCCCGCACGATCCGGACCATGCCCAGGGTGAAGATGATCCCCATGCCCAGCGCGATCGATTGCCAGTTGCGCCCCGTCACCTGCGCCAAGAGCAACAGCAGGACGAGGCCAGGGAAGGCCAGCAGCATGTCGAGCACGCGCTGCGACAGCAGATCGAACAACCCGGCCGCGTAGGCCGAGGTCATGCCCAGGACCAGGGCGAAGCCGACCCCGATCGCCATTGCGGTCAAGGCCAACGTGATTGAGAGCCGGGCGCCCGCGACCACGCGCGCGAAGTAATCTCGGCCGAGATCGTCCGTGCCGAACCAGTACTCGCCGCCGGGTGCGGCCAGGATGTTCGGGGAGAGCTTAGTCGGATCCCCGGCGATCAGCGGGCCGAAGGCGGCGAGCGCGATCATCAGGATCACGATCAACAGCCCGAACGCGCCCAGGGGATGCTGCCGCAGCAGCCGCCGGAGGCGACGGCCCAGCGGCGGCCGCACCAGCAGACCGTACTCATCGAAGACGGCCGCGCCCGGCTGTTGAGTGGGTTGGGCGGCGCTCACTGGAACCGCACCCGGGGATCGAAGACGGCGTAGCTGAGGTCCACGGCCAGGTTGATGAGCACGAAGGCTGTGCCGAAGAACAGCATCCAGAGCTGCACCACGGGTAGGTCGTTCGCGAAGATGGACTGGACGAGCAAGCGGCCCATGCCCGGCAGACCGAAGATCTGCTCGACGATCACCGAGCCCGCGACGCCGTCGGCAAAGACGAGCCCGATCAGGGTGATAAGCGGGATCATGGCGTTGCGCAGGGCGTGGCGCATGACCACGATGCGGCCGGAGACGCCCTTGGCCTGGGCCGTGCGCACGTAATCCTGGCGCAGCACTTCCAGCATCTCCGAGCGCGCCAGCCGACCCAGCACGGCCGCGCCCGACAGCGCCGCCACCGCCGCCGGGACGATCATCTGGATTAGGTTGGTGCCCGGACTCACCCAGAGCTGCTCGTAGGGGGCGGGCAGCGCATAGCGCCAGAGCACGAGCGGGATTAACACGACCAACGTGGCCAGCCAGAAGTTGGGGATGGCGAGGAAGAGCACCGTGACGAAGCGGATGCCGTAGTCGTCGGGCCGGTTGCGGCGCACGGCCGACCAGATCCCCGT
>VXTH01000112.1:0-942 GCA_009837565.1 Chloroflexota bacterium
GTTCACTGCGCACCAACAGTGGCAGTCCGCAGAGCAGGGCCGGCCGAATGGCTAACCTGACTCTGACTTGAGCGGAGGCCGATGATGGTTCGACTCGACGATTTGCACCCGGAAGAAGCCGCAGGTATGCGTGCTGCGGCGTCTCGCTTTGGCTACATCGACCAAGAAGCCACACCGTGGATTACCCCTCCGGCGCTCTCTGAATCGACGATCTGTCTGGTGACCTCCGCCGCGCTGCATCGTCGGGACGACGTTCCCTTCCGCTTTGGCGACTCCGGCTACCGATTGATACCGGACGACATTGATCCCAATGATCTTGTGCAATCACAGGTCAGCGTCAACTTCGATCGCACCCACTACCAACGCGACATGAATGTGGTTCTGCCCATCGACCGGCTGCACGAGCTCCGCTACGCCGGGGAGATCGGCGGCGTGTCAGCACTGCACTTCTCCGTGCAGGGCGCCTCTCCCGATGCCAGCACGTTCGAGGCGGCGGCGGCCGACATGGCCAACCGGATGAAGGAGTTGGGCGTTGATGCGGCATTGCTGGTTCCTGTTTGACCGGCCTGCACGTCCACCGTCGGTGTGATCTCGCATTACCTCCAGCGCAACGGCATTCCGACCACCACGATCAGCCTGATCCGCGAGCACACGGAGATCACCCGCCAGCCACGTGCGCTCTGGGTGCCGTTCCCGCTGGGCCGACCGCTCGGCGTCGCCGACGATCCCGATTTCCAACGCGATGTCCTGCGCAGCGCCCTTGGACTGCTGGAGACCGCCACTGAACCGACTATTGAGGACTACCCGCACGACGCCCCCGATGGAGGCGGCGAGGGCGTCTGGTCCTGCTCAATCCAGCTGCCGGAACCAGAGGTCAGCGACCTCGAAGCGGCGATTCGGGCGGAAGTCGATTTACTCACGCCCTGGTACGAGGAGGCGCGT
>VXTH01000112.1:952-4876 GCA_009837565.1 Chloroflexota bacterium
CGATTGCCGAGGGCTCGGGATTCATACAGATCCCGACATCAGCCGAAGGCCCCAACTGGCGACATCCGTTGCCGATGCTGGTTCGCTTCGCCGTCGAGGACCTGCGCGCCTTCTACCAGGAGGCAGTGACATCGCAGGAGGGCACGAAGCTGCCCTC
The DNA here is from genome assembly GCA_009837565.1 of Chloroflexota bacterium. Lineage (GTDB taxonomy): Bacteria > Chloroflexota > Dehalococcoidia > Bin125 > Bin125 > Bin125. The sequence continues at coordinate 1,110 of VXTH01000112.1, forward strand.
GCAGCATGACATGCACAGTTGGATCTTCAACAAGACCACGCTGGGCCGCGCGATCATGGCAATCGGCCATCAAATCGCCGACAACGAAGATCGACGACTGATGACGATGCGAGGCCTGATGATTCCCGAAGGATTCTGGGAGGGCGAAGTGAGTTGGGGGGAACTTCCGCCAGGCATGGACAGGCTCAGCTTCATCAAGAGCTCGCGTGCGTACCTGGCCGGAGAAGAGGCAGAGGCGCGATAGCCTGTCGCTCTAACGTGTCGATCCCGGCGGTCGGACAGGTACGCGGAGGACAGCGATGGTCCGATTGAGCGAGTTGCATCCTGAAGAAGCCGAGCACATGCTCGGACGAGCGGCGTTGCTCAAGCGCAGTTCGTTCGACTTCGACGCCACGCCCTGGATTATGCCGAAGCCGCTGCGCGAATCGACGATCGCGCTGATCTCGACCGCCGCACTTCATCGACGCGATGATCCGGCGTTCCGCTTCGGCGACACGGGTTATCGGCTGATTCCCAACGATATCGACCCGGCCGAGCCCGTTCAGTCGCACATCAGCGTCAACTTCGACCGGACCCATTACCAGCGGGACCTGAACGTGGTCCTGCCGCTCGATCGAATGCGCGAGTTGGCCGAGGCAGGCGAGATCGGCGGCGTGTCGCCAATCCATTTCTCCATTCTCGGCGCGACAGAATCGTTCCTCTTTGAACAGACCGGCGCGGAGATCGCTCGGCGCATGCACGAACTGGGAGTCGATGCCGCCATGCTGGTGCCGGTTTGACCTGTCTGCACGGCCGCCGTCGGCGTCCTCTCGCACTTCCTCCAGCGCAATGGAATCGCGACCACGAGCATCAGCCTGGTTCGCGAGCATTCCGAGGCCGTTCGTCCGCCGCGGGCGCTCTGGGTGCCGTTCCCGCTCGGCCGTCCGCTTGGCGTGGCCGACGAACCCGAGTTCCAGCGCGACGTTCTGCGCAGCGCATTGAATCTGTTGGAGTCCGCCACTGAACCCACGATCGCCGACTATCCGCACGAGGCGCCCGACGTCAACGGCGAAGGGGTCTGGGCCTGCGCGATCGAGCTGCCCACCCCAGAGATGAGCGAGCTTGAATCCGCAGTGCGCAGCGAAGTTGATCTGCTCATGCCTTGCTATCAGGAAGCCCGGCGCAGCCGGGGCCGCTCAACGTTCGGGATGAGCGGCGCCACAATTGACCAGCTCGACAAGGTCGTGTCCTTCGCCATCGCGGTCGCGGAGGGGTCTGGATTCGAGGAAGTTCCCGGTGCGGCATCCGGACCGAACTGGAGACACGCGATGCCGATCCTCGTGCGGTTTGTCGCCGAAGATCTTCGCGCGTTCTATCAAGAAGCGGTGACCTCGGATGCCAGCTCGCGACCGCCGTCTCAACGCGAGATGCACACCTGGATCTTCCAGGAGACCGCGTTGGGGCGACTGCTCGAGCAGATCGCTCAGCAGATCACCGATCACGATGATCCCCGACTCCGGTTGATGCGCGGATTCATCATCCCGGAAGGGTTCTGGGATGGAGACCGCGCATTCGGAGGCGTGCCCGCCGGCATGAGCCCGGACGAGTACGTCCGCAGCATCCGCCCATATCTCATCGGCGAGCAGTCTTGATCCCGCCCCGATCAGTCTCACGTTTGTGAGCGAGTACCTATGAGCGAACCGCTACCCGTGGCGTCGGACCCGCTCCTCGCCGCGCTCCGGGACTCTTACGGGTACAACTCGTTTCGGCCGCAGCAGCGGGAGACGATTGAGCATGTCCTGGATGGCGGCGACGCCCTGGTCCTGATGCCGACCGGCGGGGGCAAGTCGCTCTGCTACCAACTGCCGGCCATCCTCACGGATGGCCTGACCGTGGTGGTCTCGCCGCTGATCGCGCTCATGCACGACCAGGTGACGGCGCTGCAACGCGCCGGAGCCAACGCGCAGTACTTGAACAGCACACAGTCGCCGATGGAGACGGCGGAGGTGGAGCGACAGGTCGTGGACGGATCGGTGAAGCTGCTCTACGTCGCGCCCGAGCGGGTCAACACCGACCGCTTCCGGAACCTGCTCGAACGCCGCAACCCGAGCCTGATTGCGATCGACGAGGCGCACTGCATCTCCGAGTGGGGTCACGAGTTCCGTCCCGACTACCGGGTGCTCCGTCGCTTGACCGAACGTTTCATCGACGTGCCGACGGTCGCCTGCACCGCTACGGCGACGCCGCAGGTCCAGCGCGACATCGTGGAGCAGCTTGACCGTCCGCGCATGCAGACCTTCATCACGAGTTTCATGCGCGACAACCTCACGCTGCGCGTACTGCCCAAGCGAAAAGCGGTGGATCGGCTGGCGGCGCGGCTGAAGCGAAAGAACGAGGGCGCGGCAATCGTCTACAGCCAGTCGCGTAAGAGCACCGAGCAGACCGCCGAGGGTCTGCGCCAGCGAGGGATCCGGGCCGAGCACTACCACGCGGGTATGAACGGCCGGGATCGGCACGGCGTCCAGGATCGGTTCCTGAACGGCCAGACGCCGGTGATCTGCGCCACGATCGCCTTCGGCATGGGCATCGACAAGCCTGATATCCGCCTCGTCGCCCACCTCGATATGCCGCCTTCGATCGAGTCCTACTACCAGGAAACCGGCCGCGCCGGCCGCGACGGCCAGCCGTCGGAGTGCCTGTTGTTCTACACCAAGGGCGTCTGGCATCAGCAAATGTTCTTCATCAACCAGCTCGCCGATGACGGCGAGCGCCAACAGCGGATCAATCGGCTGCGTACGATGATGAACTTCAGCGAGCAGTCGCAGTGCCGCTGGTCGAGGATCCTGCAGTACTTCGGCGAGCAGCCGCCATCGACGCAATGCGGCCACTGCGACAACTGCCTCGGCGAGGAGACGATCGACGTGGAAGCAGAGAGTCCTCGACTCGTTGACCCCGACGATCCGCCCGCCCCTCCGGGCGACGACGATTCCAGACCGCTCACCGCCGAGGAAGACCGCCTGTACGAAGCGTTGCGCCAGGAGCGGTCACGACTCGCGAGCAATGAAGGCGTATCCGCCTACATCGTCGCCAGCAACCGCGAGCTGGCAGACATCGCTCGCCGCCGCCCCCGTTCGATTCCGGAACTGATCGAGATCAAAGGCATCCGCCATCGCAAGGCGGCCAGATTCGGTCAACCGCTCTTGGATGTGGTGGCGCAGCACAGTCAGGAGACCGTGGCAGCTGCCTCGGAAGAGACCGCCGCCGGGGCGCAGCTGACACTCGAGACGCCACCCGCGGCCGGGCCGGAGAACTGGCAGCATCGATTCAATGCACTGGCCGAGTGGCGAACATTGACCAGCGCCAACGAGCGATGCGACCCGTCCGACTTGCTGACCTTCGCGGCTATGCGCCAGATCGCCGAACACACGCCACAGTCGCAGGATGCCTTGTCGACTGTGGACGGCGTCGGCTCGCTCGCGATCGATCGGTACGCGGATGAACTGGCGTTGATCGTGGGCGTTCCCACTTCACCAGCTCAGCCTCCGGCCGAAATTGAGAGCCACGACGCGCCGACGCGACAGAGTTGGGAGACGACGCTGGAGCTGTTCCAGTCGGGACACACACTGCTGGCCATCGCCGAGCGCCGGATGTTGTCCCCGTCGACGGTCGCAGCGCACCTCGTGACGGCGATGCGCAATGGCGTGGACCTGGACCTGGGTCCCGCACTGCCGTCGACGAACATGGTGCGAGCGGTGCGCCGCCTCCTGTCCGACGATCCAGACGCAAGC
>VXTH01000248.1:0-2918 GCA_009837565.1 Chloroflexota bacterium
CGGGCGTACGTGGATTGCCGCGACGGCCGGATCGTGATTACGCCGGCGCACGATGCCGAAGCAGCGGAGGAGGAGGCCGAACAGCGATGACCACTAAAGCTTCCGCCAATGGCATGGCGACACGCGGTCAGAGCGACCTGGTGGTCGACGTACACAACGTCTCCCGACGATTCGTGGTCGGCAGCGAAGAGATCTGGGCGGTGCGTGATGCTTCGTTGCAGGTCGCGCAGGGCGAGTTCGTCGCGCTGATCGGTCGCTCGGGATCGGGCAAGACGACCTTGCTCAACCTGATCGCCGGGCTCGATTCGCCGACATCCGGTCACGTCATGATCGACGGCGAGAACATCACCGAGTACAACGAGCGCCAGCTGACCCAGTTGCGCCGACACCGAGTGGGGTTCGTCTTCCAGTCGTTCGGCCTGCTGCCCTTGCTGTCGGCCTACGAGAACGTCGAACTCTCGCTGCGCATCGCCGGCGCCGGCATCCGCGAGCGCCGCCGCCGGGCGGACGAACTGTTGGAAGCGGTGGGGCTCGCCGGGCGCGCGCGTCACCGGCCCTACGAACTCTCGGGCGGCGAACAGCAGCGCGTTGCTAGCGCACGGGCGCTGGCCAACTCGCCAGCCCTGATCCTCGCCGACGAGCCGACCGGCGAGCTGGACTCGACGACCGCGGTCTCGATCTTCCGCCTGCTCCACGATCTCGTCGTCGAGCAGGGCGTGACGATCATCACGACCACGCACGACCGCACCGTGATGGAATTGGTGCCTAGGGTCGAGGAGATGCGCGACGGCCATCTGCTTGAGCCGGAAGAGCAGGAACTGTTCCGCTACACGGTTCGGGACGAGCGCTCGCGCTTCGCAGCCGAGCTGCCGACCGACGTGCAGGATGAGGTTGCCGCCGTCCGCACGCACGCCGCCGACTTCGCTCCGACGGTGGAGGAACGGGTCGCTGCCGAGATCGCCGCGCACCCGGAACTCACGGAAGACCAGGCCCGGCACGTCTTCGGCGCCGATCGGACGCCGGAACCAGTCGAGCCGGCGGCAGTCGCCACATCCTCGGAGTCGGAAGAGGAAGCCGATGCGGCTTGGCGGCCGGAGATTCCCGACGCCGAACCGCCCAGCGAAGAAGAGGCAACCTTCGCCCCGCCGCCGGGCGTCGAGCGTCCAACCTGGGCCCGGCCCAGCGACGACCAGTGACGAGCCACCGCTACGGTTCTGTCTCGATCCGGGTCAGCACAAACCGCCGCGGCTGCTGATCCCAGCGGATCAACCGGTGCGGCGGCTCAATCTCATACCAGGCCCGAGAGACTTCCACCCCCGGCGTGGCCACCACCTGCCAGACCACGACGTCGCCCTCGGGCCCGCGCAGCGTGTCCTGCCCCCGCACCGCCACCTGCACCAACTGGCTGCGCCGCTGAACCACGTTGACCGAGCGATAGGTCAGCTCCAGATCCTGCTCGAACGCCAGCGAGCGCCAGAGCCAGGCCGACGAGTCGTTGTCAAACGCGAACACTCCCGCCTCCACCGTCTCCTCGGTCACCTCGCCATCCTCATCAAGAACGACATACGCTGACACCTCACCGTCGGCGTCGGCGCGATAGTCGGCCTCTGCGGTCACGGTCTTCTCAGAGGACTCCGCCATGCGTTCATAGCGAATCGGCTGCAACGACTCGGCGTCGACCCAGACGGTCACGTCGTCCGTCACGACCTCACCAGATTCGGTGTCGAGGCGGAAGCGTAGCGAGAGCAGGTAGACATCGCCCTCGCGGACGGTCTCCAGGATCAGCGTCCCACGTCTGATGTCGGTCTGGTCGAGGATGTCGTAATGGAGCCGCTCGAAGTCGGGCCATGAAATCTGGGAGACCGGGTCTTCAGGGTCGTCGAAGGAGGTGTCGGTACCGCAGGCGACGGCGAGGATCGCGCAGACGGCGACGGTCGCGATGAGCAGGAACCGGAGGGATCGAGATTCCCACGGCAAGCGCAGGAATGACGGTGATGGCCGCATCACGAGCCGCGGCTGGCGTCGGGGCCGATTTCGGCTTCGGCCATGCGGCGTAGAGCTTCGGCGCAGTCGTCGCTGGTCACGTCGGCGTGGGTGACGAGGCGGATCTTCGTGCGATCGGGCGTGGTCACGAGTACGCCGATCTGCTTGAGCTGCGCCTGGAGCTTCGGCGAGGGCGCGGGTTCAGTGGAGGCGTCGAGCTGGACGATGATGATGTTGGTTTGCACGCTCTCGGGATTGATGTTGAAGCCGAGTTCGGCCAGGCCTCGCGCGAGCTGGCGTGCGTTGGCATGATCATCGTGCAGACGGTCGACCATCTGATCGAGCGCGACCAGTCCGGCCGCAGCGAGGATGCCGGCCTGCCGCATGCCGCCGCCAACCAGCTTGCGCGTCCGCCGCGCCTCGGCGATGAAGGCTTCGTCGCCGCAGATCAGCGAGCCGACGGGCGCGCCAAGTCCCTTGGAGAGGCAGAAGGTGACGCTGTCGGCCGGTGCGGCCAGTTCGGCGACGCTGTGCCCGGACGCGGCTGCAGCGTTGAAAATGCGCGCGCCGTCGAGGTGGACGCGCAGGCCGAGGTCTCGAGCCGTGCCGGCAATCTCCTCGGTGCGCTCAAGCGAGACGACGGTGCCGCCGCAGAAGTTGTGAGTGTTCTCGAGCGCCAGCAGAGTGGTGCGCGGTTGATGCATGTCGTCGGGCCGGACGGCGCCGGGGATCAGTTCGGCGTCGAAGCCGCCATCGGGTTGATTGGGAAGAGTCGTCGCCAGGACGCCACCGAGCCGCGACACGCCGCCCGCTTCGGAACGGACAATGTGGGCACGGTCGCCAACCAGCAGCTCGTCTCCGGAGCGGGTCTGAGAAAGCAGCGAGACGAGATTGGCCATCGTGCCGCTGGAGACGAACAGCGCAGCCTCCTTGCC
>VXTH01000248.1:2928-4876 GCA_009837565.1 Chloroflexota bacterium
GCTCCAGCTTCGTGATCGTTGGATCTTCGCCGAAGACGTCGTCGCCGACTTCGGCCTCGAACATTGCCTCGCGCATGGCCGGAGTCGGCCGGGTCACGGTGTCGGAACGCAGATCGATCAATGCCATCTCGCTGTGGTGTTCGCTCACTCGTCGGATCCTTGTCGTTCCCAGATGGTGCGGAAGCCTTCGCCGCCTGTGATGGCGGCGACCGTGACGGCTCGTTCGCCGTCGAGGAGTTGTTGCCTGATGCGGTCGATACGTTCCTGCTCGGCGCCAAGGCTGACCAGGCGGGCCTCGATCTTCTCCCAGATGCCCGACTCCTCGAAGGCGCCGACCGCTCGGGGCCAGGGGAAGGACATGATCCGCTCGGGTAGCGGCAGTTTCGGACGCAGCGACTTAAGGTGGCGGAACCGCTCTTCGGCGGAGTTGACGCGGTCGACCAGCTGGATGATTGGCGTGTCGGGCGGGTCGGCGCGGAAGTCGACCAGAAGTCGCGGTTCAAGCACGTCGAAGCGGACGATCAGCACAGCGGCGCGGTCGATCACGCGCAGGATTTCTTCGAGGTCGACGCCGTAGTCGTCGCTCATGGGGTGCTCATTAGTCGTCGGAGCTGTCCACTGTCACTGAGTGTATGGACGCCTCTGGAGAGCGTCCAATCAGACCGCCGGACGGAGCTGCCGGGAGAGCGCCGATGCCGAGGAGGGCGTCGCGGGCGGCGTCGTAGCGCTGCTTGGCGCGTGCTTCGCGGTTGAGCAGGCCCTTGAGTTTGGGTGGCTCCAGCGGTTCGCCTTCGAGGAAGATCTCGTGCAGTCGCGAGAGTTGCTTTTGCCAGGCGTCGTAGGCCTCGCGGTACTCGGTTTGGCGTTCGGGGTCGACACGGACCATGGCTGGTTGGCGTTTCCTAGACGAGGTTGCGGTAGATGTTGATTTCGGCGGAGTCAAAGACCATCGCCTCGCGCACGGCGCGGCGTAGCTTGGCGAACTCCTGGTCCTGCGCGGCCAGCTCCTCGAACTGTTCGAGTTCCCGCAGGTCTTCGAACTCGGCCACGATCTCGACGGTCGAGGCCTGGCCGGTGATTGCGTCCCAGACCGAGAAACGCGCCTCGATCCCTCGCGCAGACTGGTAGTCGAGCGCCTCCTCGACGGCGCGCAGGAACTCTCCATGTTTGCCCGGCGCGACTCGGCCGGTGAGGACTCTTCGGAACATCGGCATCGGATCGTCCCTTCTGTTGCTCGGTCTTGTTCGGATGTGGTCGATTCTGTTCGATTCAGTTCGATTCTGGCTAGACGAGCTCGGCCGGGTTTCGCAATGTGAGGGCGTGTTCGACCGCGTTCAGGTCCTCCTGCTGGTTGACATTTGTAAACGACTCTAGTTCTGGATCGTGAACCCGGAGTTCTTCGATGTCGAGGATGCGGTGCTCGACGAGCGGGAGCAGCGCTCGGATGCGGCCGTCGCCCTCGTCCAGCAGACCGGTCGCCTGCGGCACGATTGACGGCCGGTAAGCGGCGAGCAGCGGCTGGGCGATGCCGTCGATACGCGGCATCGCGATGGCGACATCGGAACAGGCCTCTGCGACGGCGCGCAGGAGGTTCGGCTGGAGGAAGGGCATGTCGCAGGCGACGGCGACGGCGAGGTCGTGCTCGATCTCAGGAAGCGCGGACTCGAGTCCGGCCAGCGGGCCGCGGTCGTGGCGGTGGTCGACGATCTCTCGCCAGTCGACGCCGCTGAGCGGCAGAAACTGCTGGTCGGGTCGCCGGGCGACGACGATGTCGTTGGTGACCTGGGCGGCCGCGAGTGCGCTCCAGTGCAGCAGGGGACGACCGCCGGCCTCGGTGGTCGCCTTGTCGCGGCCCAGGCGGCGGCCGAACCCGCCGGCGAGGATGATGACCGAGAACGATTCGCTCATGGGTTGAGTTTAGGCTGCGGGCTGGAGGCGAACCGTGGAC
>VXTH01000099.1:0-4837 GCA_009837565.1 Chloroflexota bacterium
TCGCGGAGGCCTTCCCCGGCGGCATGCACTTCACCGACAACCACCTCTTCGAGATCGACGGCGACACCTGTCAGCACAAGTGCTTCCTCGACTTCAAGGTGCCGTCGCCGGACGGGTCGGTCGCATCGGTGCTGCTCGGCTACGAGGATGTCGTCGTCAAGGTCGACGGTGAGTGGCTGTTTCAGCGCCGCGATGTGGTCTCGGTGACCGGTTACCAGCAGTCGCTGCCCGACTAGTTGCCCGACCAGCGATCCAGCGGCTGCGTGATTTCCGAGTAGACCGCAAACTGGGGCGGCGGCCGGCTGACGACGGCCGCGAGAATGCTATCCGTGTAGAGCTGACGGCCAAACGAGTTCAGGTGCGTGCCGTCCCATGAGACCTCGTCCTCGCGCCCGTCGGTGATTCCATTCCAGTCCACAAGGGTCACCCAGGCGTGCTTGGCGGCCTCTTCGCGCAGCATCCTGTTGGTGTCGCGTTCGTAGCTCAGCAGTGGCTCACGCGGTGGGAACTGCCGAGTCAGGACGATCAGGTGGCGAACGCCCTCGGCAGCGTCGAGCAGCTTCTGAAATCCCCTCGCGTCGAGGAAACTGGTGCCGACGGCGTGGAAGATGACCGTATCGCGGGCGCCGTTTCGGGCGCTGTCCTCCCTCAGGATCGAGATCGCGGTATGGGCTAGCCATCCCACCTCGGCGTCGACTTCGATCCCGACCTGTTCCAGGCGCGCTTTGGCGCCGACCATCACCGAATCGCCAATCGCCAGCGGAGGTAGTCCGAAGTTCAGGCTCAGCACCGTGGGACGCAGGAACTCCTGGTCGATGTGGTCAAGCAGCAGCGTGAACCCCAGGGACTCGGCCTGGTCGCCGCTCCCCCACGACCAGGTAGGCATGGCGTCGAGCGGTCCACCCGGCTCGGCCATGAAGCGCATCGGCAAATCGACCAGAAACGCCGAGGACCGGCAGACGCGTTCGGTCACGCCGTCGTTCTGCCAGCTCAGACATCCATGGCCACGCTGCTCAATCTGCACAAACGCGCACGGAGCAGTGCCCGGACACGGCACGGTCAACACGTCGCCGGGGTGGATGATCCGCAATGCCTTGTCCCCATTCAGGTCAATAAACAGCTGCCGGCTCATTCCGAAGCGGTTCATCAGCCCGTAGGGCGAATCGCCGGGCTCGACGATGTAGCGGGTCTGGTAGTCGCCGGGCGGGTATTGAATCAACGGCTGCTCTGCCGGGAACCGAGCTGGTGAACCTGGATCGGGCTGTCCGTCCTCGGACCGAGCCCCCTGCTGAGCGGCCGTGAGCGACGCCGCGTCTCCGCCCGGTTCTCCGCCGCTAGAGCTTAAGATCGTCTGGTCCCCGGAGTCATCTGCCAGCAACAGGCGGGAGTCGCCCTCAGCTGCGGCAGCCCGTGGATTGTCGCTGGTGATCACACGTTGAACGGCAGGCCGTGCCGCATCGCGCTCGCTCACACCATCCGGCTCGACTGCCTGACTGCGTGCCGACTGCTCGGCCGAGGCGGAGAAGAGCAGATCCGACGGCGACCGTCCGGGCAGCACGGCGAACCCGATCAGCAAGCCGAGGAAGACTGCCAACGAAACAGAGGCGGCGACCGCGGCGACCGCCCGAGGATCCGCTCGCAACGCACGGAAGCGGGCATTGGCCCAGAATTGTGGCCGGCGCATGGGCGTCTCGACGAATCGGTAACTGATCTCAGACAACAGGAACGTGGCCACCAGCGCGGCTGCCACGATGGCGACGGTGTTGGGAACGAAGTTGAACTCCCATTGCAGCGCCAGCAACACCGGCCAGTGCCAGAGATAGATGCTGTAGCTGCGCTGACCCAGCCAGCGCAGTGGTGGAGTCTCCAGCGCCCGCCCCACCAGGGAGCCCGGTCGGACGACGAATGAGACCACCACGATCGCTGCCGCTGAAATGCCCAGCAGACCCCACGGGTACATCCAGTCGCTCCAGTGGCGGCCGATGACCATGATCACGACGATCATCGCCAGTCCGAGAACGGCAATGATGTCCATGGCGATCCCGACGGGCCGATCCCAGGTGAAACGCCAGGGTTTCCAGACCAGACCGACCGCGACGCCGATCAGGATGGTGAACGCACGCGGATCGCTGCCAAAGTAGACCCGCGATGGATCAGTACCCGGCGTAAAGAGGACAACCATCCAGATCAGCGACATCACCGCCAGGGCCGCGACGATGCACCAGAGCCAGCGCAAGTTGAGGAAGCGCATGACGACGGCGAACAGGATCGGCCAGACGATGTAGAACTGCTCCTCGACCGCCAGCGACCAGAGGTGCCGCAGTTGCGAAGGCCGCTCGAACATCTCGAAGTACGAGACGCCGCGCAGGATCAGATCCCAGTTGGTGAAGTACACCGCAGCCATCAATACGTCGTGCAGGTGCTGCCCCAGCGTGTCGCGAAGCATCAGGGCGGCATATGCCGTCGTCACAATCAGGACGAGAGCCAGGACCGGCAGCAACCGTCGCGCGCGGCGCATCCAGAACCGGACCAGGTCCGTGTCGGACGAGCGCTCGCGCTCGGCAATCAACAGTGCGGTGATCAGGAATCCCGAGACGACGAAGAAGACATCAACGCCAAGAAATCCGGCCGGCAGCCAGGCGACGCCGGCGTGAAACAGCACCACGGCGAGCGCCGCGAGCCCACGGAGCCCATCGAGACCTGCCAGATGCGGCAGACCGCGCTCGCCGGCTGTCGGATCAGTTCGCGGGTCGATTCCAGCGCCGGACATCGGCGGCTACATCCGGAAGACGCCGAAGTTCGACTCTGGCACCGGCGCATTGCGCGCGGCCGCCAGACCAACGGCGAGAGCCTGTCGGGTGTCGATCGGATCGAGGATGCCGTCGTCCCAGATTCGGGCTGAGCCGTAGTACGCGGCGCCTTCCTCTTCGTACTTCTCCAGCGTTGGCGCCATGAACTCTCGTTGCTCTTCCGAGGTCATCTCCTGACCCTGCCGCGCGAGCGCGTCCTGTCGGATCGTGAGCAGCACGTTCGCCGCCTGCTCGCCGCCCATCACCGAGACGCGGGCGTTGGGCCAGGTCCAGAGCAGTCGCGGAGAGTATGCGCGTCCGCACATTGCGTAGTTGCCCGCGCCGAAGGAGCCGCCCAGCACGATCGAAAACTTGGGCACCTCGGCACAGGCGACGGCAGTCACCATCTTGGCGCCATGCTTGGCGATGCCTTCGTGTTCGTAGCGCCGTCCAACCATGAAACCAGTGATGTTCTGCAGGAACAGCAGCGGCGTACCGCGCTTGGCGCAGAGCTGGATGAAGTGTGCCCCTTTGAGGGCCGACTCGGAAAAGAGGATGCCGTTGTTCGCCACGATCCCAACCGGATGACCCATCACCCTCGCGAACCCACAGACGAGCGTACTCCCGTATGACGGCTTGAACTCATGCAATCGCGATCCATCCACGACTCGGGCAATCACTTCGCGCACGTCGTACGACTTGCGCGTCGACTGGGGAACGATGCCGTAGATCTCATCCGGGTCGTACAACGGAGGCTCGATCTGCTCGGGGGGTGACACCGGCCAGTCGGCGGCGGCCTCGCGGCCCAGATTGGCGACGGCGGCGCGGACGAGTTCCAGCGCGTGTTCGTCGTCCTCGGCGAGATGATCGGCGACGCCCGAGATCTGCGTATGGACCAGTCCACCGCCGAGCTCTTCGGCCGATATCTCCTCGCCGGTCGCCGCGCGAACCAGGGGTGGCCCGCCCAGGAAGATGGTGCCGACGCCGTCGACAATGATTGCTTCATCGGACATGGCCGGGACGTACGCGCCGCCGGCCGTGCAGGATCCCATGACTGCGGCGATCTGGGGGATGCCGGCGGCAGACATGGTGGCCTGGTTGTAGAAAATGCGGCCGAAGTGGTCGCGGTCGGGGAAGACGTCGGCCTGCATGGGCAAGAACGCGCCGCCTGAGTCGACGAGATACACACAGGGCAGGCGGTTTTGGGCCGCGATCTCCTGCGCCCGCAGGTGTTTCTTCACCGTCACCGGGTAGTAGCTGCCGCCCTTCACGGTCGCGTCGTTGGCGACGACCATGATCTCGCGCCCGGCAACCCGGCCGATCCCCGTGACGATCCCGGCCCCTGGAGCCTCGTCGCCGTACATGCCGTTCGCCGCGAGGGAGGAGAGCTCGAGAAATGGCGAGTCAGGATCAAGCATGCGCTCGATCCGCTCGCGAGCCAGCAACTTGCCCCGTGAGTGGTGTCGGTCGACGCTGCGCTGGCCTCCGCCGTTCCTGACGACGGCCTCATGCTCACGCAACTGCTCCACCAGGCCGCGCATCCAGGCCGCGTTCTCGCGGAACTCAGCCGAGCCGGTGTCGACCGTCGATTGAATCGGCGTTGATGCGTCGATTCGATAAGCGAGTTCGTGAGTTCCGCCGCTGTCTGTCATCGGACGCTCCCGAACAGGCGCCTCTTCCACACCATGTGGTCAGCGTATTGGCGGGCTAGACTCGTCCGCAGGCCATCTCTTGGCCGACCTCGTAAAGGACCTCGAATCACGGGAGCATAACGATGCCAGCGCAACTTTCTGACGGGAACTACACCTACTCCGCGCTCGACATATGGGAGCAACTGCCCGACGGCGTGACGCTCGTCGAGTGTCCGGGGGTGGCCGTCGACGCCAACGACACGGTCTACGTCCTGACCCGCAACACCGAACATCCTGTGATGGTGTTCGGTGCAGATGGCACATGGCAGGGGAGTTGGGGACAGGGCAACTTCACGGATCGATCGCACGGCATCTGGATCGGCCCCGAGGGCGATGTCTGGGGCGCCGACGACGGCA
>VXTH01000212.1:0-3614 GCA_009837565.1 Chloroflexota bacterium
CGCGTTGGCGAGGGGAAGACGGCGGCCGGGTCGGTTCAGCCTGTGACCAACCATGCCGACGGCGTGCCAAGACCGGTGAGCGGGAGAGCAAATGGACACACGGTCGTTCTGACGTTTGATCGCGACCTGGATGAGACCTCCGTCCCACCCAAGGCAGATTTCAGCATCGCTCCAGGCGAGATCGTCGTGAGCGGAGTCGATATCGACGACGACACGGTGAACCTCACGCTGTCAACTGCGCTCCAGCACGACGACGACGTCTCCGTGACGTACTCCGCGGCGGACGACGTCAAGTTGAAGCGCGACGGTCACGAGCTGGCGGTGTCAGCATTTGACGAAGTCGAAGTCACGAATGAGACGCCCGAGCCACTGCTGCGCTCAATCGTCGGTAACGGGCAAGCGATCGTGGTGACCTTCTCCAGATCGTTGGACGCCAACTCCACGCCCGCAACCTCTGCCTTCTCTCTGGGGGCGGATCAGCCCGTCGTCAGCGAGGTGATGGTCAACGCCATGACGATCGACCTCACGCTCGACCGAGCGCTGAACGAAGGCGCGGAGTACACCTTGACTTACACAGCGCCCTCCGATTCCGCCTTGAAGACATCCGATTCCCTGGAAGTGCCTGACTTTTCGGCACTGGTGACCAACGACACCGATGTCGCCCCGCGGGCGATTTCGGCTATCGGTGACGGTTCGACTGTCACCATCGGATTTGACCAGGCGCTGGACGATGGCTCGAATCTGTCTGGAACCACATTCAACGTCATGACCGCTCTGCCAGCGACGGTGACCACGGTCTCATACGCAGATGCGTCGCTTGAGTTGACTCTGTCGCGGCCTCTGGCAGAAGACGAGCCCGCCTCGATCGCCTACACACAGCCGTCCGCAGGCGGGATTGCCGATCCATCCGGCCACCGCGCGGATTCATTTGCAATCGCCATCCAGAACCAGACTGACACCGCGCCGGTACCCGTGTCGGGAACCGTGGAAGGCGACACGATCACGATCACGCTGGACCAGGCCCTGGCCGCCGCTTCCCTCTTCGACCTGGATCTGGAGGACAACAGTGTCGTGCTCGACCACTTCACACTGACGGGAGCCGACGTGGAAGACACGGACGTGATCCGGATTGTGGTGACCAACGGCGGACCGAACAATGTCGGCAAGATCGTGATCACCCTGTCCCGGGAGACTCGGGAAGGTGAAGCGCTGACGATCAGCTACTTCCCCAACTCCGGAAGCATCCGGATTCGGGATGACGATGGCGGAAAGAACCGGGCAGAGATCAACGGCTATGCGCTAACCAATCTGAACGATGAGCCACCCGTCGTCGAGTCGACGAGAGTAGACGGCACGAGTCTGATTGTCGCGTTCGATCAAGAACTTGATGCAGATTCAACACCAGAGGTCTCGGCCTTTTCGCTGTCTGCCGACGGTCCGGCGATCTCCATGGTTTCGATCGCTGGATCGGTACTGACGCTTACGCTGGCGACGACCGCTATTGAAGACGCCGAATACCAGTTGACGTACACACCGCCCGTGACGGACCGGATCCGCGATCCAACGGGAAATGACGCTGTCGGCTTCTCCAGGGATGTCGACAATGCCACCGACTACGCGCCAACCCCAGTCTCGATCAAGACGAATCAGGCAGGCACAGAGGTAACAGTCAGATTCGACCAGGCAGTGTTGATGCCCGATACGTTCGAAAAGACGTCCTTCAGCTTTGACACAGACGAGCAGATTCACTCCGTCATCGTGGATCCGAACGTTCGCGGGAGCGACCAGCTGATTCTCATTCTCGAGAGCACTTCCGCCATCCGCGAAGGCGCCGTCATCAACCTGGAGTACGAGCCGCCAACATCAGGCGGTCTGCGGGACGACGACGCTGGAAACCTCCTGGAGTCGTTCTCGGAGCCGGTCGATAACACCGTTGACGTGGCCCCGCTCCTGATGGAGGCGACGGTCAATCGCGACTCCGTATCGCTCAGGTTCGATCAACCGTTGGACACCGATCATGTCCCACCGGCGAATTGTGATCAACTGCCAATCCAGTCAGAACGGGCAGCATGCCATGAGGTTCCGGACATCGCGTGGTTTCGCGTGATTCGCGACGCCACCGAGGATCTGGAAGTCGAGGAAGTGAAGGTGACCGGCTCGTTCGTCGAACTGAGGTTGCGCGACCGCGTGTCCAGGAACGCCGTGATCACCCTGGCGTACGCTCGTGAGTCACTCGCGGATGGCACATACAACCTGCGCGACACATCAATGCCGCACCATCCCGTCGCCTCATTCGGCCCGATTCAGGTAACCAATCTGACCGCTGCCGCTGCCCTGGAGGTGGCATTTGATCGCCTCCGACCGGACAAGATCGAAGTGAGCTTCGACGGTCCGCTGTCGAAGACGGCAACAGACGGTCGGTCGCTGTTCACGGTCTCCGTCGACGAGACTCCGGTCGATGTCGAGTCGATGAACACCGACGGTTCCAATCTGACGCTGAAGTTGAAACAGCCAGTGAGCGAATGTGCCCCCGTTTCGCTGACATACGTTCCCGGAGACGCGCCGCTGCTAGACATTGATGGACGTGAGGTAGTCGCGTTTGCATTCCAGGTCGCCAATCTGCTCAACCCGCAATGGGGTCTCAGCTGTCTGCAGTCCGATGTCGGGGCGCTGCATCTGACCTTCACCGATCTGTCGTTGCTGCAGAGGCAAGGATTCGAGTGGCAACTCACTGTCAACGAGCAAGACCGGGCATTTCGCACGGAGGAATCCGAGCGCGCGCTGCTCTTGAGGCCTGCGAAGTCGATCTGCGAAGGCGATATCACGATCGTCAGGTACTCCTCCGATCTGTCGCCCGATCGATTTCAGCTGGAGCGAACCATTCGCGTCGCGGCCCCGTGTGCGTTATCCGCCTCGGCAGACGGCGAGCGCTTGAGCATAACCTTCGACGGTCAGTTGGACGGATCGCCGGCCGATCTGTCGGGGTTCTCGATCAGCGGCCGGGCAACACTGGAAGCGGTCGAGGGCGTCGAGGAACAGGTACTGAAACTCAGATTGACCCCGCCCGGCTTGCCCGAGGGCGACAAGGCCGAGATCTCATACGAGGGAGACAGTCTGATTAGAGGCGAGTTGACCGTCGGCCCGTTTGTGCTACCGGTCCTCGACAGGACTGCCCCTCCCCAGCTCGAGTCGGCGTTCGCCCTGAACACCTCAGTGTTTCTGACGTTCGACCAGCCCTTGATTGAACGGTCCGTGCCTGCCTCGCGCTTCATCCTCAGTGGGCCGGGAATCGACGCACGAGTGTCGTCCGTCAGCCTGACCGGCTCATCCGTCTACCTGGAACTGTCCGACCAACTGCCGGACGATCCCGACCTGTTCGGTCTCGTCTACCTGGCCGCGACGCGCGGCGGACTGGCCGGACTGACCGGATCCCGGGTCCCCGACTCCGTTTTCCTGGTCCGCAACTACACCGAAACGCCGCCGTCCGTGCTCTCGGTGGAGGCGAACTCCTCGCAGATCAACGTGACATTCGACGAGCAGGTTGAGTCGGGCGGCGCGTTGCCGTCCGATTTCGCAGTCGTCGCGGGACACAGGTCGATCCAGGTGGAGTCAAC
>VXTH01000212.1:3624-4800 GCA_009837565.1 Chloroflexota bacterium
CCTTGATAGAGCGGGTGACGTCGCTCGATACCGTCGTGCTGCGGTATGCGCCTGGCGACGGCCGTGGAATCCGCGATCGATCGCGCCAGGAGTTGGAAGCGTTTGAACTTCGGGCTGAGAACCTGACTCCCGCGCCGACCTCGATCGCCGACCGAGTCGCGGACGCCGAACTCCGTTCCCGTGGCGATGCCACGACGTTCGCACATGAGTTGGCTCGGGGGTTTGCCTCTGTGAACGGGGTTCGGGTCAGCCTCGAGAGCGGAGACGGCTGGACCACCGCCGCCCATGAGGATCTGCAGGTCTCTGTCGACGTCTCACGCATCGGAGCCGCATCAGCACGAATTGAGGTAGCCCCGATTGACCACCTGGCGAGATTGCTAAAGCAGCTCGACGTCGTACCCTCCTCATGTTGGAATCCCGATGCAGCCGGCCAGTTCACCGCCTGGTGGATCGGTACGAGCGATATCCATGGCGTGCCAACTCATGATCGAGTCAGGGTCATGCTCGCCGGAGCCATCGATTCATTCCACGCCGTCAGAATCTGCGTCTTCGACCTGATCGAGGGAGATTGGCATCTGCATGCATTTGGCCAACCGCTGGTCGCGCCGGCATTGGTGCTGATTCACGAGATTCCCGTGACGATTAGCCGCGATCAGCTGTCTCTCGCAGGGTGACCTCTCCGGCAATGAACGATTGCCGTGAACCGTCCGCTGTTTCCACAATCAGCGCCCCAGCGTCGTCAACGCCGACCGCGCGACCATCGATCGCTTCGCCGCCGGCCAGCGTGACGGTCACATCCCTGTTCAGCGTGTTGAGGCGCGAAATCCAGGTCTCGTGCAGTTCTGCGGCGCCGGCCTGGCGATAACGCTGCTCGAATGCATTGAGCAGCGCCGCAAACACCGGTTCGCGCCCCTGCCGTTCGCCGAGCTCGATCATCAGGCTGGTCGCGGGTCGATCGATCTGCGTCGCCCACGGCGCCGGATCGAAATTGACGTTGAGCCCGATCCCAATCAGCGCGTAACTCGGCTGTCCTTCGCTCCAGTCGGCCTCGATCAGGATGCCGCCCATCTTGCGATGCTCCATTTGGATGTCGTTGGGCCACTTAATCGTCGGTTCCAGCGGCGATGTTTCGCGCACGGCGTCGGTCGTGGCGGCCGGCCTGAGAATGCTCAGCCG
>VXTH01000194.1:0-2734 GCA_009837565.1 Chloroflexota bacterium
GCATCAACGTGCGCGCTCAGTCGTTCAGTCAGGTTTCAGACCAGGCCGATGCGATTCGGCAGTGCGTCGAGGACGGCGCCGTCTCGATTGCGACCACGTTGGTTTCGCCGGAGGAGCTGGCGCCAGCGATTGCAGAGGCGAAGGCGGCCGGCATCCCGGTCATGTCCTTCAACTCCGGCGTCCACGCCGCCGCTGATGTTGGCACCAGCTTCCACATCGGCCTCGACGATCGCCGTGCCGGTGAGATCGCCGGTCAACAGTTCAACCGGGAAGGCACCGAGGGCACGATCCTGTGCGTCATTCACGAGGCCAACAACATCGGTCTGCAGGAGCGCTGTGACGGTCTCGCGGCGACCTACGCCAACGGAGAAGTCGAGATCTGGAGCTACGAAGGCCGGGACGCCGCCGATGCAGTGCTCGAACGGTACGCCCAGGGCGACATCGGCGCCGTGATGGCACTCTCCGATTCTGTCGGCTCCGCCGTCCTCCGGGCGCAGTGGCCCGACCCCGAGGTTCCGCTGGCCACCTTCGGCTTCAACCTCGGCTTTGCCAAGTGGGTTGAGGAAGGCAAGATCATGTTCGCCATCTACGACCACCCGCTGGTCCAGACCTACCTGGGCGTCATGGGCGCGTTGCTGATCGAGCGCATGAGACTCGATCCGGTCACGCTGTTCAACGGGATGGCGATGTTGATCGAACCGCAGATCGCCGATGCCGAACAGATGCAACGCGTGTTGAGCGGGCTGATCCCCCCGGAAATCAAGGAGCGCTACCTGACCGGCAGTGACAGCGTGGAGCCCGATGGCTCCGACAGCGGCGATTCAGGAGATGACGCTGGGGACGGCGACAACTGACCCGGCCCGTCGGCCGCCGCCGGTTGGGAGACCAGCCGTGCGGCGGCCCCGCTTCGCCGCCAGCGAAATGGGGTTTTCATTCGTGCCTACGAAACTACTTGCGGATAACGCTCGTTTAGGCGTAGCGTCCTAGACGACGGGGATGTTCCTGGGGTTACTGCATGATCAGCCCGCGTGGCTCGAATCCCCATTCTGCACACCGCGCTCGCCTGGGCATTGCGTATCCTGCGCCGCATGGGCCATTGATGCCCGTGGGAGCGTTTGCCGCTGTGCGCAGCCGCAGGCTCATTCCCGGATAAATTGGACGGCACATTGCATTACCCACCCGTCCACGGAGGCCGTTGAGAAATGACCACCACGTCAACGCAGACGAACGGTTCGGGAGGGTCGGGGATGCCGATCCAGGAGCGCGACCGGGTCACGGTCCGTTTTGCCGGCGACTCGGGCGATGGCATGCAGCTGGCTGGCAATCGTTTCGCCGACGCCACCGCAGTCTTCGGTAACGACTTCTCGACGCTGCCCGACTTCCCGGCCGAGATCCGCGCCCCGGCCGGATCGCTGGCTGGCGTTTCCAGCTTCCAGATCTCATTCTCCAAGCACCAGATCTTCACGCCGGGTGATGAACCCGACACGCTGGTCGCGATGAATCCCGCCGCGCTCAAGTCGCACCTCGCCGCTCTGGCCAAGGGCGGATTGCTCGTCATCAACGAGGACGCCTTCACCTCCGGCAACCTGAAGAAAGCCAACTATCCCAGCCATCCGCTGTCCGACGGCTCGCTTGACGGCTACCGGATCATCAAGGCGCCGATCACGACGGCCGCCGTGGCCGCGGTCGACGACCTCGGGCTAACCAATCAGAACGCCGAGCGGACGAAGAACTTCTTCGCTCTGGGATTGGTCTACTGGCTCTACGACCGCGACCTGCAGCCCACGCTCGACTGGATCGAAGAGCGCTTCGGCCGTCTGCCGAACATTGCCGAGGCCAATCGCCGAGCGCTGTTCGCCGGTCACGCGTACGGCGAGACCACCGAGATCGCCGATGCGCACGTCCGCGTTCCGCCGGCCGTGCTCACGCCGGGTGAGTACCGCACCATCACCGGCAACCAGGCGCTCGTTCTCGGGCTGATCACCGCGTCGCACCTGACGGACCTGGAATTGTTTTACGGCTCCTATCCGATCACTCCAGCCTCAGACGTGCTGGTGGAACTCGCGGCGTTGCGAGAATTCGGCGTCCGCACCTTCCAGGCCGAGGACGAAATCTCCGCCATCGGCACCGCGATTGGCGCGGCCTACGGCGGCGCGCTCGGCGTCACCGGCACGTCAGGACCCGGCATCGCGCTCAAGAGCGAGGCGCTCAACCTCGCCGTGATGACCGAGTTGCCGCTCATCGTGCTCGATGTCCAGCGTTCCGGTCCGTCCACCGGCATGCCGACCAAGACCGAGCAGACCGACTTGCTGCAGGTCATGTTTGGACGAAACGGAGAGTCTCCCCTCTGCGTGCTCGCCGCTAAGACGCCGGGCGACTGTTTCTACATGGTCCTCGAAGCGGTGAGGCTCGCCTACCAGTTCGTTACTCCGGTGGTTCTGCTTTCCGACACCTACCTGGCCAACACCGCGGAACCCTGGCCGGTACCAGATGTTACTCAACTCGACCAGATCGACATCCCGTATCGCAAGCTCGAGCATGTGAGTCCCGAGGAGTTCGAGCCCTACAAGCGAGATCCCGACACCCTGGCGCGGATGTTCATTCCGCCCGGCCAGCCCGACCTGCAGCATCGGATCGGCGGTCTGGAGAAATCAGACATCACCGGCGATGTCGCCTACTCTCCCGAGAACCATCAGCGCATGACGGACCTGCGCGCCGAGAAAATCGCCCGGAT
>VXTH01000194.1:2744-3804 GCA_009837565.1 Chloroflexota bacterium
ACCTACGGCGCCGTCTTCACCGCCGTCAACGACGCGCGCGAAGCCGGTCACGAGGTGTCGCACGCCCATCTGCAGTACATGAACCCCTTCCCGCGCAACCTCGGAGACGTGGTCTCGCGTTTCAAGAAGGTGTTGATCCCCGAAGCGAACACCGGGCAGTTGCGGATGCTGATCCGGGCCAACTTCCTCGTCGACGCTCAGGGTTACAACGAAGTCACCGGCCAACCACTCTCGGCCCGGCTGCTGACCGAACGAATCACGCAAGTCGCCAGCGAGTAACGACGACTATCGCCTAACATCGGTCATAGAGAGCTACAGGAGGCACGAGATGGTACTCCAGACGCCGCCGCTCGAACCTGTCGAGTCCATCATTCCGCTCGCGGATGAGGACCTGAAGCGCAAGGACTACGCCTCCGACGTCGACACGCGCTGGTGTCCCGGTTGCGGCGACTATTCGATCCTCGCCCAGATGCAGCGCGGTCTCTCCAACCTCAATGTCGCGCCCGAGAAGATGGTCTTCGTCTCCGGGATCGGCTGCTCGTCCCGCTTCCCCTACTACATGAACACCTATGGGATTCACTCGATCCACGGCCGAGCGCCGACGATTGCTTCCGGACTCAAACTCTCGCGCCCCGACCTGATGGTCTTCGTGATCACCGGCGACGGCGACGCCCTCTCAATCGGCGGCAACCACTTGCTGCACGTCTTGCGCCGCAATGTCGACGTCAAGATCTTCCTCTTCAACAACCGCATTTACGGCCTGACCAAGGGTCAGTACTCACCGACTTCCGAGCTGGGCAAGGTGACCAAGTCCTCGCCGATCGGCACGACCGAGCGCCCGCTCAACCCGCTCTCCGTCGCTCTCGCCTCGGAGGCCACGTTTGTCGCCCGCAGCTTCGACACCGACCCACAACACTTGACCGAGACTATTGAGCGAGCAGCCAGGCATCACGGCGCCGCCTTCGTCGAAATCCTGCAGAACTGCAACATCTTCAACGACCGAGCATTCGCCGACTACACCGACCGCGATGTCCGCGACGAGCGGCTGCTCTACCTCGAG
>VXTH01000194.1:3814-4784 GCA_009837565.1 Chloroflexota bacterium
GCTCTTCGGCGAGAACAAGGACAAGGGCCTCGCCGTCTCGGACACTGGACTACGTGTGGTCGACGCCAATGGCCCCGACGCCGGCCTGATCCTGCATCACGACGCGACGCGCCCCTCCCCCGACGTTCATCAACTCTTGGCCCGCTGCCAGTACCCCGAGATGCCGGTTCCGATGGGAGTCATCCGCCAGGTCACGACGCCAACCTACGGCGACTACCTCGACAGCCAGATCGAAGTGGCCAAGTTCAAGAACCGCCACGACGTCACCCAACTCCTCAAGGGCCGCTCCACCTGGCAGGTTGAATAGCGCGAAGTCCCTAACGGGGCGTTACCCTCTTGACAGAGGGAAGCGATGTCAACAGAGTTGATCGAGCAAAAGCTCGCGTTGCCAGCCGAGTCTGATACATCCAGCAGTGCTGAGAGTGGCTCACAACAGGCGGATAGCATCGAGCGAGTCAGGACACTGCAGGGTTCTGCAAGCGACCCTCAGGAGCCGCTTGAAATTCCCGTCCTTACGGACAAGGTGGTCAACGTCGCCACGGTGCCTCAACGCAGCCCGCTCCGCTATCCGGGTGGCAAGACGTGGCTTGTGCCACAGATTCGCAAATGGCTGAAGGATCTCGAATTTCGTCCAAGAATCATGGTTGAGCCTTTTGCCGGAGGAGGCATCGCCTCATTGACTGCTGTCATGGAAGGGCTAGTTGAGCGCGCGATCCTCTGTGAGCGGGATCCCGAGATTGCCAACTTTTGGTTCTGCGCCCTCGAACACAGTGAGTTGCTTGCGACTCGAGTGGAGTGCTTTAATCTAACTGAAGAGAATGTTGCTGAAGTTTTCAATTCGCACTCACTGTCCAGGATGGACCTGGCCTTCCAAACTTTATTGAAGAATCGGATCAATCGTGGTGGGATCTTGGCCAAGGGTGCTTCGCGCATGAAAAAGGGCGAGAACGGTAATGGGCTTCGATCACGC
>VXTH01000043.1:0-4735 GCA_009837565.1 Chloroflexota bacterium
GCTCAACGATGAAACACGAATGTTGGGCGGCATGTTGCGTCCGACAATCGCGCCGTTCGAGCTGATCGCCGGCGTGCCAATGGGCGGTCTCCACGCAGCAACAGCCTTCTCCCTGTCCAGCAACGTGCCGATGATCTACGTGCATCCATCAAGCCAGATCAGACACGTCGCCGAGGAGATCGAGGGTGCCTACTACCCCGGTCAAACCGTGATCCTCGTCGACGACCTGATGACTCGCGGCGGCTCATTGTCGGAAACCGCCGACCTGTTGCGCTCGGCCGGCCTGATGGTGCACGACGCCTTCGTCCTCATCGATCGCGGAGCTGGCGGAGTCGAGCGTCTGCGCCGGGAAGGCATCACGGTGCACTCGCTGCTCACGCTGGAGGGACTACTCAACTTCTTGCTGACGCGAGAGCTCATCACCGAAGCGATCTACGCCAAATGCCTGACCTGGCTCGAAGGCGTCCGGGATAGCAACCGATGAGGCTGTTGTGAGGCTCTTGCAAACGCTGTTGGCCTTCGTCTCGGGCGTCATCGCCGCGATCATGTGGCGGGAGCGTCAGACAGCGGGCGATCGGGCGCGGCCTGCCTCGCCGGCGCAGCCCGAACCCGCATCGCCTCCACCCGCCCCGGAACCTGTGGTGGAGCAGGTCGAAGTCCCCGACCCCGAGCAGGAATCGAGGATCGCTGAGCTCGAGGCCGAGCTGGCTGAGCAACGCTCGCTGCGCACGCCGGAACCGGGCGAGGCCCATCCCGGCGTCGATGCGATCCGCGCCGCGCGGACACGGGCGCTTGAACTGGAGCGACAGCTCTTACAGCAGTCCGATGACGGTGCAACACGGTGGTTCGACGTCTCGCCGTCCGCAGATGACCTGATCGAGGCGGCAATCGAGTATCTGCCGCAGGTCGCAGTGAGGGTTCAGCCTGACTCGATCGATCCGAGCGATCTGTGGGGAGTGCTCGGTGCGATGCAGGAGTTCGCCGCGGCCTCCGGTGGCGCCTGGTTCGAGTTCGACGGAGACTTCGCCCGCTGGTGCGCGGAAAGCGGGCACCCCCACGCCCTCGATCCGGACGTACCGGGCACGGACGAGGAGCGCCCGACCTTCGCGGTCGAGGCGAAGGTCAATCGTTCCGGCCAGATGATCGTGCCGACCTTCGTCGCGATCGGCGAACACCGCTGCTACTACGTCGACGATGTCGCCGGCGAGACGGGCCGGATGCACATCGTCGGACTCGTCTAGCGGCGACTGTGGAAGAAGCCGCAACCTGGCGTCTCTGCCTCCGGCGCGAGCACGCCACTGGCAGGGTGGTTGCAGGTTCCTTTGCCGCCCATCGCGTCGGCCCGAGGCGGAAGCCATTCCAGGCAGTTGCCGCAGAGGCTGGGCAGCGATCGCGCGGGCTGATCGTCGAGGACCATCAGTTCCCGGCGCTCCCGTCGAGCTTCGCGTGAGCTGTGATATCGGGCGGCCTGCTTCCTCGGCCGCTGACTCGGTCGGCGTCCCTTGCGGTTGCGGCGGGGCACGTCAGCGTCGCTCCAACGCGTAGCGGTCGGCGCTGAGCAGCATCGAAAGCGCGGACAACCAGCGGTCGCGGACCACGGTGTAGTCGCGGCCGGTGCGCCGATTCGGATTGCGCGGCACCCGATGCCCATAGGGACGGCGCAAGGCGTAATGGGAGCCAATCCACTCGGTGCGCAGCGTGCGATCGGCCTGCGGCGCCCAACGAACACGCAACCGCGTCCGGCGAGCGCGCCTGCGGTTGGGCGGACGCCACTTGATGACCAGGTCGCGACCGCGTGAGGGTTTGACATCCTCGACGAGCGACGCCGGAATGTGCAGCAGGGGCCGGCCATCTTCTCGCAGAAACGTCGCCCCGTCGACATCAAGAATGAGGTCACCCTGGTGATCGCTGAATGGAACCGGACCGACCAGCGTCGCGGCGTCGCGGCTGGGAAGCGCAATCGGACGCTGCAAGGCGACGTCAGCGCCGCAGCGATGACAGGCGGCGCGTCCGTCAAAGGTCTCTCGGTGGCAGGCGGGGCAGATCTTCATTCCGCTTCCCGTCCACGCGAACGATTCCAACAGTGCTGCCTCACCCGGAGGGTGAGGGGATTGGAGGAAGGCGGCAACCGTTGGCGCGTCAGACCCCGACGGGTGAACCGAACCTCTCGATGAGCTCCTCGGCCTGGCTGACCATGGTTTCCACGACCTCGGTTGCGGGGCGGATGGCCTTGATCAGACCAGCGCCGTTGCCAGCGGGGCCGCCGATCAGTTCCTCGATGTGCGCTTCGCGGGCGCCGCGCAGCGCTTCACCGACGAGCAGTCCCTGAAGCGGCATGGGGAGTGTGGGCGGCGCTTCGGGTCGTTCCCAGGCCTCGGTCCAGGCGTTGTACATGTGGCGCATGGTCTTGCCCGAGTACATCCGGCCGATGCGGGTGTCCTCGTCAACCGCGGCCACGAGCTTGTCCCATTGGACCTTGCGGGTCCATTCGTCGGTCTCGCCGCGTTCTTCGGAGTCCTGGTAGGCCTCCCAGGTGCCGAGGAAGGCGGTGCCGCACCAGATTGCCTCGGCGCCCAGCGCGAGCGCGGCCAGCAGGCCGCGACCGTCCATGATTCCGCCGGCGGCAATGGTCTTGGTCGGAGCGATTGCATCGGCCACCTGGGGCACGAGCGCGAGGGTGCCGATCCGGCCGGTGTGGCCTCCGGCCTCGGTGCCCTGGGCAACGACCGCGTCGACCTTGGCGGCCGCCACACGACGCGCATTGCGGGTGTTGCCGACCAGACCGATGACTTTCATGCCCTGCGCGTGGGCGTCGTCAACCATCCAGCCGGGGCTGCCCAGGCCGGAGGCGAAGACGGGTACGTTCTCGTCGAGGATCACCTCGACCTGCTTGCGGAAGTAATCCTGCGTTAACGGCGGCCGATCGAGCTGTTGGGACGGCTCAGGGATCTCGAACTCCTGCTTGAGCTGGTCGACGAAGTGGTGGTGCTCGGCCGAAATCTCGAGCTCCAGATCCTCGCGGTTGCCGGAGTCGGCGATCGAAGAGGGCAGGAGCAGATCAACGCCGAATGGCTTATCGGTCAGCGAGCGGACCTTGGCGATCATGCCGTGCAGCTCATCCGGCGTGTAACCGGTGGCGCCGACCACGCCGAGCCCACCGACCTCGGATACGGCAGCGGCCAGCGTCGGCCCGGCGGCGCCACCCATCCCGGCGAGCATCACCGGATACTCGATGCCCAGCATGTCGCAGAGTTCAGTTTTCAGAGGGGAAGCCATACGTGGCCTTTCAGTGAGTCTCAGATGTGTTGGAAGGTTCGCGGTTATGGTATCAGCGCCTCGGCCTGCGCTGGCCGGGGTCAAGAGAGCGACGCCATGAGGGTCACCGCAGTATCCAAGGATTGGTTCAGGATCGAGCGCGACACAGCGGGTGCGCTCGCTTCGATCGATGTGGGTCCGCCTGGCGTGGCGCGAACGACAGACTGCGCGACCACTCTGTTCTTTGGGTATCAAGAGAACACAACAGCGATACTTGAAGAAGCGACTCGCCATGTCTAGTCTGGTGACTAGTCACGTACAGTCGTCGCAGGGTTGGGGGTGCGATTTGGCGAACAGCTATGAAGGCCGCGAGCAGGAATCGACTGGTACCTGGCAGGTGCAGGAGGCGAAGGCTCGCTTTAGTGAGTTGCTGGAAACCAGCTTGCGGGATGGACCGCAGGTGGTGACTCGGCGCGGGGTGGAAACTGCGGTGATCGTGCCGTACGCGGAGTGGCAGCGGATCAAGAAACCCAGGTACCGCAACGTCAAAGAGTGGCTGCTGGCGCCCGAAGCCCGCACTGACGATCTTGTTCCAGAGCGACTCGACTGGGAACTCGGGTCGCCGCCCAGATTCGACTAACGCTCCGTGTATCTGCTCGACACCAACGTCGTCTCCGAGCTGAGGCGCCCACGACCGAATCGGTCGTTGCTCGCCTGGTTTGAGGGCGTCCACTCGGAGGATCTGCACTTCAGCGCGATGACGATTGCAGAGATTCAACGCGGCATTGAACACGGTCGGATCAAGGATTCTGAACAGGCTCAGGAGTTGACGGAGTGGTTGGAGAGCCGGTTGCTTACTGGCTTCGAGGTATTGGCCTTCGACACTCGCGCGGCGCGTGAGTGGGGACGCATGATGCACAACCAGTCGGCCAAGTTGGCCCAAGACGCGGTCATTGCAGCCACAGCGAGAACGAACTCTTTGACAGTAGTTACGCGCAACGTCAAAGACTTCAGGCGCCTGGGCGTCGCCTATCTCAATCCGTTCGAGTTCGGCCGCTGAGGGGATCGTCCCATCAGGTCCCAGCCGGTCCGACGATGGTGATCTCTTCACCCAGCGCGGCCAGCCCCAGCGAGTGCTGGAGTTCGTCAGTCTTCCAGGCCATGACGATGCCTCCGGTGAGGTCGCGGTAGAGGCGTTCGAGCGGCTGGCCCTTTACGTAGGCATGTGCGCCGGTGGTCTTGATGCTGATCTGGGCGATTTCCTCGGCCATTCGGCGGAGGTGATGGGTAGTCCGGACTTGCATGCGGACGAACGACTGGCGATCGTTGTAGGCCCGGTCGACTTCCTTGACGGCGTGGTACAGCATCGTTCGTCCGGAGGCGAGCCAACTGTCCATTTCGCCCAGCGCCATCTGGGCCCATGCCTGTTGCGAGCGGAGCTCGTTGGATCCGCCGAGCGGGCTGTTGGCCGAAGCGAGAT
>VXTH01000098.1:0-4727 GCA_009837565.1 Chloroflexota bacterium
GTCTTGACGCGCTTGCCGGTACCGTCGTTGATCATCTTGCGGGCTTTAGTTTTGGTCTTGGGAACATCGACCTTGCCGCGCGGATCACCGGCCTTGGGCTTGGACCTCGCTGGTGAGCCGAGACGCATCTCGATGCTGCCGTCCTCGTGACGCTTGGCGGCGAGCACCTGCGTTGGTTCAAGCGGCGCAGCGGCGTCGTAGGCATTCGTCTTGGGCTCGCCGACGCGCTGCTCGAGAGGATCCGAGTGATCGTCCTGCTCGGCAATGGACATGAACTCGCGGCTGAGCGTCGACTTGCCTTCGATCACTTGCTGCAGGGCATACTCGGCTTCGCCGACAGGTCCGATGTGCTCTCGGTACTCAACCCGCTTCTTCTCGTGGTCGGCGATCGCAACTATCGTGCGCACTTCTACCGGCGTGGGCGGGATGTGCAGCTCCATCAGGTCTGCGAGATTGTCTTCGATGCGGCTGTCGTGGGCGCGGAGCGCGCGAAGGATTTGCCCGAGTTCCTGCCAGCCCTCTTCGGGTCCGCTAGAGGCGAGCCAATTTTCGGGGTCAGCGTTAGGCGGTATGGCAATCGGGCAGATGATGTAGCCGACCTCTTTACCCGGGGATGTACGCATGGCGCGGCCCACGGCCTGGATTACGTCAATCGGGCTCCTGCGAGCCTCAAGGAACGCGACGGCGCTGAGCGAGGGCGAGTCGGTGCCTTCCCCGAAGATGCCGACGTTGAAAATTCCCTGCGGGGTCTCGGGCGTGCCTTTGGCCAGGTTGTCCTTGGCGTTGTCGCGATTCTCTTGCAACCAATTGTTCAACCAAGTCCTGACTGCGTTCGTTTGTAGGTCCCGCGCCATGTTCCTGGACTTGTCGACGGTGTTCATGAAGGCGATGCAGGACTGGATAGGCACTGCGTTGCCACCGGTCGTGTGAGTCGCGCCGCCCATGGCGAGGGTGAAGGCCAGACCGCGCAAGTAGTCGGACGCGGTCAGCTTTCGTCGGCCTTTGCTCCTCGTGTCCTGGGCCAACTGATTGACAAGGGCATAGGAGTCGGGATCGTTGATGCCTAGCGCGATGATCCGATAGTCGGAAAGCCAGTCGTTGTTGACCGCTTCGACGTAGCTCTTGCGGTAGAGCTCGACGCCGAAGACCTGTTCGTCGTCCATGGTACGCACGACCCAGTCGGACGGCTTGTCGGTGTTGCTCTGCGGTTTCACGTCGTAGATGCGCGGCGTTGCGGTCTGGTAGACGCGGTAGACAGCGGGAAACTTGTCGTTGTCGTGGCAGAGCGTGAAGTCGCGCAGGCGTTGTTCTTCGTCGGTCTTGGGCTTGGACTTGCGCTTCAGGCCCGCGGTGCGATGCGCTTCGTCGGCGATCATTACCTGGGCCTTGGAGTTAGTGAGTTGGAGCGCCTCGGCGATCCTGCTGCCGCTCTGGTAGGTACCGAAGATCACATTGACATGTTCGGCGCCATGTTCCGACTGAATCCACTCGGCAATCACGTCGGGGTTGGTCGTGACCAGGCCCTTGACGGCGGAGGCGCGGACGTTGCTCTTGTCCAGGGTTGGGTCGTCGGAACTGACCTTCTTGTCTTCCTGCTTGGGGTCATAGCCGGCGGTCTGGTCGGAGCACACCGCGAGCACCCGCAGCGGCTGTTCGGCATGCTGTAGATACTCGCGTCGGATCTGAGCGACCAGCGCGATTGAGGGGCAGAGGACGATTGAGAGTTCGCCTGGCTCGGTGAGTCGTTCGACGATGCGCAGGGAGATGCGTGTCTTGCCTGTGCCGCAGGGAAGCACGATTCGACCGCGCGCCTGGCCTTTGGGCAGGCCGCCGGAGTCCGAGTCGACGTGTTCCTGCAGGATGCGGACGGAGGTGTCGATCGCCTCGTCCTGCATGCATGACTTGGTCTGTTTAGCGCTGGAGTCGTCGCAATGAGGGCAATCTTCCAAGGATACGCCAGCCTGCTGGTTACGCATATCGCTGACGATGTTGACCAGCTTGATCGGTTTGACGCCGTACTCATGGATGGCGATGGCGTTCTCGGTTGCGGGGTTGGCGCCGTTGGTCACGAGCCAACGCTCGGCAAAGTGCTCGATTGAGGACGAACTGGCGAAACTGTCGATTTCGTCCTTAGGGATCGAACCACCAATGCCCTGCTCGTCCAGCTTCCGGGACTTGCATTGAATGGCGACGGCGCGGCCGTCGCTGCGGCGACGGCCTACCGCGTCGATGCCGACGTCTCGCTTACTGAGTCCGGGGAAGAAAGCCTCGCGCTGTTCCCACTCGTCCCAGAGGTCGCAGTCGCTCAGGTCCCATTCACGGAGATGCTCGCCGACTACGGCAGTCATTCCTTCAAGCCACTTGCCGTCGGTCTCCTGGCGTGACAGTCGGTCTGCCGTTGCAAGATTCTCGGCAATGACTGATTGAGGGTCTTCAGTCGTCATGTCAGAGGCCCCCTCGACTCAGCGGAGACCAGTCTACGACTACGTCCGGCATACACCGCCTGCTCCTCGCCAGCGTCGCAGATGCGACGGATGCTGCTGTCGAACTGCTCCACCGGGTTCATCCGGTGCAGGATCCTGAACAGCAGCGGATTGTGTGGGACGCTCTCGCTGTCGAGGTCTTCCCTTCGCATTCCAGTAGGTAGGCCGAGCCGGCTATCGCGATGGTGATTGACCTCGAAGACCCATTGACTACCCTGCCTCTCAGGGATCTGCAATGTCTTCAGCTGCGACGCTGAGAATCGAACGCTGAACCAGATCCCTCTTCAGGGCGGCCGTACGGCCTTCTTCATGAAGAACACTCCAGCCCATACCTGAGCGCAGTGACTCAGGCAATGACCTCCCAGGACATCTTGTGGAGCCCCTTACCTCGAATCCAACGTCTGCAACTGCGTCCGACTTCGCCGCGTCCCTTGTCTCGATATCCGAGCCGGCAGAAACGGGGCTTGATTGGGCACTTGCCATCGGCATTGCCGCGCTTGTGCTAAGTATCTTCGCAAACTACGGGAGCTTTCGTTCTACGCTCATTCAAGCGAAGGGAGATGTTGAGTCGATGATGTGGTCGTGTCGCACTCGTTGGTCGGCATGTCGCGTGAGGAAGATGGGGGACACAGTCTCGGCTGCAAACTACCTAAAGGGTAAGGGTCCGAGATTGACAGTCGAGGTTCTATCTCGCATGTGCGATTCTCCGCCGGATGTCCCAGCGCTGAAGGGAGGGGTCAATCGCATTTTCTTCGAAATAGTAGATGAGCGTGTGAAGGACATCGCCTGCCATGCCTATCAGTACTATCAGGCCGTTTCTCACGGCGCCAAGGCCGAAATGGACTTGGAGCTTAATGTGCTCTCTTTCACCATCTGTAATCTCTACGCACGCTACTACGAGCTATTGAAGATTCCGTGTGCAATGAGCATGTCCGTCGAGAAACAGGTTGAAGGCCACTTCGTGGAGGTGTGGATACCACCTGTAGGGGGTGATCAGGCGACACTACATTGGACGATCTTCCCCGAGGCCGGTAGGCGAGGAACTCCAATGATGGTGGGTGAACTCACCGCACGACCGAAGAACTCAGTGTTCTGGGAGCGCATCGACTTCAAGATCCTCCGTTAGCGAAAGTCGAGGGACGAAAGCGCATTTCAGTGGAAGTGTGCCCTTGGCGACGAATGGGTGGTTAACAGGGTTTAGCTGTGATGCACCGAGTCCAGCGCGCCAATCTGGCACTGACTCTTGTCCCGAAGCATCGAGACGTAGGCGGTGCACGGTGAATTCGCTTGGCGACGCAACGCTCGCCTTAGTGTCCTGAGTCGGGAATCCGGTTGAGATGTCCGGCGAGGTTGTCGAAGATCTGGTCGGCGGCCTTGCGCCAGACGACGGGACGCGGAGTGGCGTTCCAGTCGGCCACCCTGCGTTCGACGGCGCAGGTCAGCTCGGCCACGCCGCGGTGGGAGCCGCGCCGCAGCCACTTCGTGGTCAGCTCCGCGAACCAGCGCTCGATCAGGTTCATCCATGAACTGTATATCGGGGTGAAGTGAAAGCGGAAGCGGGGGTGGCGCTGCAGCCAGCGCTGGATCTCCGCTGTGCGGTGGGCGGAGACGTTGTCCAAGACGACATGCACGGCGAGTTGATCGGGCACACGCTGGTCGATCAGGTCGAGGAAGCGGCGAAACTCGCGCGTGCGGCGCCTGGGGGTCATGTCGGCGATCAGATGGCCGGAGGCCACATGAGCGCGGCGTAGAGGTTGGTGGCTCCGTGACGCACGTAGCCGTCCGCCTCGGTCAGCTCGACGTCGACGACCAGGCCGTGGAGATGCACGAACGCAGCAGCCTGCCCCGCACTTGATGCGGGGTCACCGGGCCAGCCACGGTCGGTGCCGACCGGGCCTACGACACGCGCGACTTCGTCTGGGTCCTGCGCGCGCTGGGCCTGACGCCCCATGTGGCCCAGAACCAGCGCGGCCGGCGCAGCGCGATCGACCGTCGCACGACCCGACGCCCCGGCTACCGCCACAGCCAGCGCCGGCGCAACCTGGTCGAGGAGGTCCCCCGCCTACGCGGGGGCAGGCGTATGGTTGGATCAAGACCGTGGGCGCCGGCGGCAATCTGCGATGCCTGGGTCGGGCCCGCAACAAGTTGTGGCTCGCACTGACCGCCGCCGCCTACAACCTCACTCGTCTGGCCAACCTCGAGGCGGCCGCCGCATAGCCGAATCGCCTGCGACCGGCCGCGGAC
>VXTH01000026.1:0-4726 GCA_009837565.1 Chloroflexota bacterium
ATCCTATTGAAGTCGCCGTCACGCCACGCGGGGCCAGCCTGTTCGGACTGGATGTTGGATCCGAGTGGCGGATTATCGACGGGTTCGACGAGTGCGACCGCGAACCCGATCCGCCGCCAGGCGGACCGCCACCTCCGCCGCGACCGCCGTGCGAGCCGACGATGGCGATCACGCGCCTGATCCCCGTCGTGGTGACTGGGATTGTGGAACCCGACAACACCGAGAGTTCCTACTGGACGCGGGTGCCGCGCGAGATCACCTTCGGCGTGTTCTCGGGTCCAGCGCGACCGATTAGCGCTCCGCTGATCCTTCCCTCGCAGTCATTCGACACAGGCCTGGCCCGAGTGATGAGCGGGTACCTGGTCAACACGATGTGGATCTCGGAGTTGGACACCGACCAACTGAACGTGGCGGTGCTTGACGACACACGCGAGTCGTTCGACCTGCTGCGCGCCGATCTGCGCTCGGTGGGAGGATCCCTGCGCTCGCCGATCGAGCCGCGGTTGGAGTCGTTCGTCAAGGATCTCAATTTCACCCAGGTGCCGATCCTGATGCTGCTGGCGCAGGTGGTCGGAATCGCCCTGTTCTATGTGGTGATCGTTGCCGGAGTGCAAGTCGCGCAGCGGCGGGAAGAGCTGTTCTCGATGCGCTCGCGGGGAGCATCGATTCTGCAGGTGATTTCGCATACTGCGATCGAGGGGATCCTGATCGCAATCGTCGCAGCAGCGGTGGCCCCATTCATCTCGATGGGCGTCATCGGACTGTTGGGTTACACGCCGATCTTCGAGCCGTTGACCGGTGGCGAGACGATTCCAACGACGTTGACCGACATGGCGTTCCTGCTTTCCGCGGCCGGTGCAATTGTCGCGGTCCTGTTCACGTTGGCGCCGCTTGTGATCGCGAGCCGCACTCGGGTGCTGTCGGAGCGCTTGCGCGGCCTGTCGCGACCGGCCGGTCCCAATGCGCTGCAACGCTATTTCCTTGATGTCGCACTGGTCTTCGTGGCGGTCGGCTTGATCTTCGAGGCCGACCTGAAAGGCACTGTGTTCGAGCGTGACAGTGTGGGCGGGCTGTCGGCCGACCCGTTGTTGTTGAGCACGCCGATCCTGTTTGCACTGGCAGCAACGCTTGTGATTCTGCGGTTCTTGCCCTATCTGTACCGGTTCTTCGCCTGGCTCACCTACGACCGTTTTCCGCTATCGATTGCCTCGACATTGCGCTACGTCAGCCGCACTGTCGGCCCGGCGGCCCGGCTGACCATCCTGCTGATGCTTGGCGCCGCGCTCGGGACGTTCGCGGCCTCGTATGCGGATACGGTCGAGTTGTCGCTCGCGGAACGAATCGAGTACGACAACGGAGTGGAATTCAGGGTCGAACTGGGAGAGAGCGGGTACTCCACTGTGAACGGGGTGCGTGATCGGCTGGGGCCGATCGAAGGTGTCGAAGGGATTGCCTCGATCCACCGGAGCAAAGTATCGGCAGGCCGCAGCATCGGCACTACGACCAGCGTGACAATCCTGGGCCTTGAGCCGAAGGCTGCAGTCGAGATGATGTGGTTCCGCGAGGACATGTCACTGATGACGTTTGAGGAGCTGATCGGCACCATCGACGTACCGCCGGTCGGGAGGGGAGTGGGGATTCCACAGGAGACCGAGACCCTGCGGGTCTGGGTGAGAATGGGCGAAGGCGAGACCGACCAATCGTTCTGGCTGCGCGTGCGCGATGGCGACGGCCGTTATCTCACTGCGGGAGGGCTGGCCATGCCCGCTGCCGACACTCCCTGGACTGCCATGGACATCGACTTCCAGAAGGAGATCGTCGGTTCGGGCGCGGCACCGCCTTATTCCCTGCACTCGATCACGATGAGCGAGCCGTTTGGGCTGTTCGTTTCGGAGCCGGCCACGGTCTACTTCGATGCAGTCACGGCGATTCAGCCGGATGGGCGTGAACTCATCATCGAGGACTTCGAGAATGGCCGGTGGCTAGAGTTCGTGCAGCGGCGAGGCACGGGGGACGATATCGAGTTTGAGCAAGACGAGGATCCGATCTCGGGCGAGTACGTGATGGCCTTTCGTCCGGGGATTGGACAATCGCCCGGACTCCGAGCCGCGCATTTTGCCGATCCGTCGTTCTGCACCAACACGCGCTGCACAATCCCGACGATCGTGAGCGCAGACTTTGCCGAGCGCCAGCGACTGGAAGTCGGCGATCGATATCCGTTGCGTCTGGACACCGTGATCGTGCGCGCGCGGGTTGCGAGCATTGTGGAGCTGTTCCCGACGCTGCGGCCGGACACGCTCTCGTTCATCGTGGCGGACTATGACGCGCTGTTCCATATGGGTTCGATTACGGCCCTGCGCCCGACGGTCACGCCGACAGAGGTTTGGCTCGACCTGACCGACGACCCTGAGGTACGCCAAGCAGCCAAGGAAGAGTTGAACCGGCCCCGCTACGCGCTGGGCAAGCTCCTGGACCGGGACGAGCGACTGGACGACAGCGGACGCGATCCGCTGACGACGGCCGGCGGCTCGGGGATTCTGCTGGTGGCATTCATTGCGATCTCGCTGCTGTTGGCTCTGGCGTTCCTGGTGTCGATGGCGGTGTCTGCGCGCCAGCGGCGGCTGGAGATGGCACTGTTGCGCACCGTCGGCGTGGGTAATCTGAGCATCCTGATCCAACTGTTCCTTGAATACGCGATCATCGTGGGCACGGGGCTGGTGCTCGGCGTGCTGCTGGGCAACCGGATATCGCTGCTGCTTCTCGGCTACCTGGAGATTGACGAAACGGGACGAACCGTGTTGCCGCCGTTCCAGGTCGAGACAGACTGGCAGATCCTGGGGATCGCGTTCGCGGTGCTGATCGGGGTGCTGGTGATCGGGGTGTTGGCGACCTGGCGCTGGTTCCTCAAGCTGGAACTGAACCGCGAGCTGCGGCTGACGAACTAGATCCCGTGAGCGCTGGAGGTGGAAGTGCGAGACAAGTGGATTCGAGTCCAGAGGGGATTTCAGACGATCACGGATCGATTGCCCGGTGGTGACCGGCGACGAGCACTGCGAGGGCGCGTGAAACCGAAGGGGCTTTCCCAACTCGAACTTCAACGCTTGCAAGCCCAGTCCGACCAACAGGCGGGAATTGCCAGCAGCGGACACATCGGCACCACATCCGGTCCCGGGATGAATTGATCCTTCGGAGACTTACACTCTTCTGAGCGGCCGTTTCCGGCCAAACCAGCCGCGGATGTCGGGGATGACGAGGGTGGCGGCGGCAACCGGCGAGCCCCAGGCAATACAGGCAACTCCGCAGGTTGCTCCGGAAGCGGCGATGCCGAGCAGGGCAACGACGATGGCCATAGGCGCGAGGGCGTACCAGGGGGCTGAGTCGCGTCGGCGCCGGGCGACGTGCAGCAACATCAGCAACAGACCTGCGGCGGCGACCACCGCACAGACGATATAGAGGCTGAGCGATTCGTGGCCGATGAGGGTTGCGACGAAGGCGGCGGCGATGCCTGCCGTGGTCAGGGTGGCGGCGAAGAATGACATGCGGTCATGGTAGCCGGAGCGGCCGCCTCCGCCGCTTCGCGGCACCTCCCCCGGAGGGGGAGGTCTTGATTGCTAGCCGGTGAGGCGGCGGTAGAGGGCGGGGAGGCGCCGGGGGAGGGACTCGATGTCGGCGACGACCTCGTAGGCCATGTCCTGACACATTTGCTTGAGGTAGTCGTGACCGGCCCGGTCGACGGTCAGGGCGAACGGGACCATGCCCTCGCGGCGCGCTTCGGTGAGCGCCATCTTGGTGTCGTGGATCGCGTATTCCTTCTCGGTGCGGTCGCGTCCGTAGCCGTGATCCTGCGGGCGGCCGTCGGAGAGCAGCATGAGGATTTTGACCTTGGCGTCGGTGTTCTGTAGCTTCCAGATGCAGTGTCGGATGGCGGGGCCCATGCGGGTCGAGCGGACGGGGGCGATCTTGTCGATTCGCTCCTTAATCCGGTCGCCGAAGGGTTCGTCCATGTCCTTGTAGACGAAGAACTCAACGTTGTCGCGGCCATAGCCGGAGAAGCCGTAGACGCCGTACTTGTCGCCGATTGTTTCGAGCGCCTCGATCAACAGGACGGTGGCCTCCTTTTCGAGGTCGATAATCCGCTTACCCGGGTGACGGGCAGCCTCGGCGCGGCGCTGGGCCCACCAGCTCAGGTACTTGCGCGGGTCGTCGTCGAACTGGTCATCCTGGCGCTGTTCGTGGTGCTTCTGGATCTCCTCGTCGGTAGAGGCGGAGACGTCGAGCAGGAAGGCGACCGCGACATCGCGGTCGACCTTGTTGCGACGGTAGAAGAGCTTGGTCTCGGAGGTCGCGCCGGCGATTTTCTCGGTGTACCACTCGATCACGGCGTCGAGGTCGTAGTCCTCGCCGTCTGTCAGGCGCTTCATCTTGCGGAACATTTCGGGGCGCAGCATCTCGAACTGCTTGCGTGTCTCCTGGACGAGCTGTGTGTGCTCGTGCAGGGTCTCGGTGTAGTAGTTGGAGGTGCCGGATTCGCCGCGTTGTTCTTGCACGCGGCACCAGCGCGGCTTGTAATCGGCAGCGCGGAAGTCCCACTCGTCGTAGTAGAACGAGGCGGCCTCGACCGGTAGCTCTTCGCCGTCGTCGGCACCGGTCGAGTCGTCGCCCATGGCCTGTTGGCCTTCCTGGCGCTCGCCCTGGATCTGGTTGACTTCCTTGAGCAGGTTGTCGA
>VXTH01000220.1:0-1565 GCA_009837565.1 Chloroflexota bacterium
CACTTCCTTCGGCCGCCGCGTCGCGTGGCCGAAGGAAGAAGGCGTTCGCAGCGGCCGCCGCGAACAGCGCAACGAGGATCGCGATCTTGACGATGAAGGCAAGCCCCCAGTCGGTCTCGACGATTCCGTTGACATTGGGGATCTGCACCAGCGCGGAGAGCAAACCGGCTGCTGCGAGCACGGGGACCGATAGGGCCGCCACGATAGAGAAGCGTCTGACCGCATCGATTCGCGTGTCGGGATGTCCGCGGATCGCGATGATCACGCTGACCAGCCCGCCGATCCAGACGGCGGCGGCCGACAGGTGCAAGGCGTCGAACAGTGTGCCCCAGATCCAGCCCGAGCCGATTGCCGCGCCGTGTGAGATTGCCGAAGCAGACGCCAGCCAGGCAACCGCGAGCAGGCCCAGAACAGAGAGGGCGAGTCTGTCGGCAACGATCGCGGGCCTCAGCAGCCGCGCGCTGACCAGCGCCGCAGCGATGATCAGGGCGTACCAACGTTGCTGCAGCCATAAGCCATTGCGGGAATCAAAGAGGACATCACCGAGAAGGCCGATATCGCCAAGCCGCAGCGCGCCGGCGACAGATTCGTAGCCGGTGGTAACGATTCCGACGATCACGGTGGCCGCCAACAGGGGCGTCAGTACAGCGATCGGGGAAGGCCGCAGCAACCAGGAGACCAACACGGCGCCGACGAACAGCACAAGCGCGGCCAGACCGATTGCCTTGACAACCGCGTCAGCGGCAACCGGCAGTCCCGGGCGGTCGAGGTCGATTTCGAACGCGCCGCCCGCGGGCGCCGAACCGTCCGGATTCAAGACGGAGAACACATAGGAGCCGGTCCAGGTGTGCCCGTCGACCTCGGAGAGCGTCTCCCAGGCAACCGTGTAGACGCCGGGCTCCAGCTTGAGCACGCGAACGCTCATCTGGGTCGGGACGGCGTCGGAAAACTCGGTCTCACCGATGTCGAGGCGTTGTCCGGCGCTGTTGAGGACCTGGACCGAGCTGTGGCTGCGTTGCAGCTGTTCGGTCATGAACAGGGTGATCCTGGTGGGAGATTCGCGCAGCGAGGCGTTGATCGGCGGGTCGGCGCGGGCCAGGAGCGCGTGCGCGCTCGCGTCCTCAGGCCAACAGAGAACCGCCAGTAGCGCAGTCAGGGCCAACAATCCCGCCAAGAGCCGCCTCATGGGGACGAGTCCGGGATGGTATACACCGAACTGCGGATTTCCTCCCACTCCGTCTCAGTGACGCTGCCAATCCAATCCAGGCTGCCGTGGAACTCGCCTGGTGCGATGGCAAATGGCGGATCGCTGGGCGGATCGGCGACCAGGTACACGCCAAACGCGCCGAGGATGAGGACGTGCCGGCCGTCACCAGAGAGGGCGAAGTCGGGCTGGTCCTCGCCGATGGCGGCCAGCTGGATCAGCGCGCCGGTTGTCAGGTTGTAGCTCCAGATGTCTTCGGGTCCGTTCAAACCACGCGCGGCAGCGGAGGTCTGCGGGAGAAACTGTCCGGCCGAAAAGATCACAGAGTCGCCGTTGGCGGAGAAGCGCGGGATTCGGAACG
>VXTH01000220.1:1575-4721 GCA_009837565.1 Chloroflexota bacterium
CTCTCGGACCACGAGGTGGGGATCGCCGCCGTATGGCTCGTTGACGAACACGATGCGGGTCCCGTCGGGCGAGATATCGGCGTCGCGGGCGTCTTCGCGCAGGATCTCGACCTCGCGTCGTTCCAGGTCCAGGCGCACCACGCGAATCGTCAGTTCACCCGGTTCGTGGGTGAAAATCAGCGACTTGCCGTCGGGGGTCCAGCGAGGCGTCCAGACGAATTCGGCCTGTCGAGCGTGCTGGACGAGGATCACCTGTTTGAGATCATCGAGACTGGCGACGGCGAGGTCGGTGCCGATCGTGGTCCCTTCGGCATGCGTCAGCTGGAAGACGATGTAGGCGACCCGCGTGCCGTCGGGCGAGATCGCCGGTTGCAGGAGTTGTTGATCCTGCTCGGCGGCAATCAGGAGACGGGCGCCGCCTTCGTCCTGGAGCCAGAGATCAACCCCCTGGGTGAAGACGAATGTGCCCGGCGCGGGAATGCGGCGCTCGGACGGCTCTTCCGTTCCACCGCAGGCGGCCAGAGCGTAGGCGAGCAACACGACAGCGAATGCCGTCGCCGAGCGCATCAGAGGCTCCTCCTGCGATTGCCGACATGGAACCCGAGTGCGCCGACGAGCACGAGCGCGGCCAGTCCACCGACAGCCAACCAGATGATCGGGCCAACACCAGGCGATACGGCGTCGGACGGTTCCGAGCGCACAACGGTCGGTGTGCGCTGCGGCGTCGCTTGCTCGTCGGACTCTGCCACCTCGTCTTCCGGGTACAGGATGAGCAGTTCCGCGGCTGTTCTGCGATCCTCTCCGACCTCCGCCGCTGTTGGCTCGCGGGCGACGTAGAAGGGATAAGAACCTGAA
Organism: Chloroflexota bacterium; assembly: GCA_009837565.1. Taxonomy (GTDB): domain Bacteria; phylum Chloroflexota; class Dehalococcoidia; order Bin125; family Bin125; genus Bin125. The sequence continues at coordinate 2,431 of VXTH01000220.1, forward strand.
TCGGCATCGCCGTCCTCGGCGGACAGATTCGTCCAGGCGACGATGTAGCGGCCTGGTTCCAATACATCCTCCACCGAGGCCGTCATCACGTGTCGGTCATCGTTGTCGATCAGCGGATCGCCCAACGAGACGTCCAGTCCGCTGTCCGCGTGGGTGAGCGTAATCGCGTTCGCGCCCTGGCGGCGAAAGATTTCCTGCGTGAAGCTGATGCTGATCTCGGTGGGAGAATCGCTGAGCACTTCGCCGAAGGCGGGGCTGGACGACTCGTAGGCGGCGTGAGCCGACGCGCCAGACGTGAACAGCAAACCGGCCGCCGCGCTCACCAGCAGGGCCAGTAGCAGCAGGAACGAGCGTCGCTTATTCGTCGTGACCGCCATGAGGATCGTCGTGCATCGGAGGTTCGAGACCGGCCAGTTCGGGCACGGCAGGTAGCGACTCGTTGCTCAGCCATGCTTCGAGCGTCGCCTCCAAGGTATGTGCGAGCGCGTGGACGATCTTGGACGGCTCGGCGGCGGCGTGGGCGTTGTCCTCTCGGAACGCCGCCAGCAGCGCGTCGAGCCAGTCGGCGTACTGCTCAACGTGCTCTTGCAGCTCAAGCGGCCAGTCGACCCAGTCAAGCGTCTCGCGAGCGCGGGTCGCCCAGATTACGGCGTCGGCGGGGATGCGCTGTTCGTCGCGCACGACCGCGTCGAGATGGTGGTAGCGCAGAGGATTGAGCGGTTCGAGGGCGGCGATGATCTGGGCGCGCTGGGCGGCCTCGGTCGCGCGGGCGGCTTCGACCTGCGCATCTTCGATGTCGCGTTCGAACGGCGGTCGGCAGGCACTGAGGGTCAGTCCCAGGACCAGCAGAAAGGCAATCGACAGGAGGATGCGATGTTGTCTCATCTAGACTGAGCTTACGCGCAGTTCCGTCGAACAAGGCGGTTCGAGCTGATTGCAAACCGACACCAAGCCAACAGCTAACACACCAAGCGAGGCAGCCCATGTACCTGGCCATGAACCGCTTCAGCGTCAACGTCGACCGTGAAGTGGAATGGGAAGAAATCTGGAGGGCTCGGGAGACCTACCTGCAGGAAGTGCCGGGCTTCGTCCAGTTCATGCTGCTGCGCGGCGCTGAGCCGGGTGACTACATCTCCTATTCAGTCTGGGAAGACCAGGCGGCCTTTCATGCCTGGACGCAGTCGGAGGCGTTCCGTAAGGGACACGCCCAGGGGACCGTGGCCGGCGTACTGACGGGGCCGCCGCAACTGGGACTGTACGAACCGGTGATCAACGAGACCGCGACCTCACGCCAACTGATCGACACGGCGCCGGATCCGAATCGTCGAGGTCCAAGGCACTGAACCAACAGCAACGGCTCCCCTCTGGGGGAGGTCGTGCCTGACGGAAGCTACCCACGCTCGGTGATAGCCTGTGCCCACCTGTGAAAATTTTCCCGCACGCCCGACGTGACGGTGCTGTGGGCTGAGAGGACACACACATGGGAATGCTTGATGGCCGCGTCGCGATTATCACCGGCGCGGGCCGTGGGATCGGCGCCGAGACGGCCAAGCTGTTCGCCTCGGAAGGCGCGAAGATCGTCGTCAACGACCTAGGCGGAGCGGTCGACGGCAGCGGCGCCGCGGCGGCGCCAGCCGATGAAGTGGTCGCGGCGATTCGCGACGCCGGCGGCGAAGCCGTCGCCAACTATTCGTCGGTGGCCGACTACGACGCGGCCGAAGGCATCGTCAAGGCCGCGCTGGACAACTTCGGCGATCTCGATATCGTCGTCAACACGGCCGGCATCCTGCGCGACCGCATGGTCTTCAACATGACCGAAGCCGAGTGGGACGCCGTCCTCGACGTCCACCTCAAGGGCCACTTCAACCTGACCAAGTACGCCTCGATCCACTGGCGCTCCGAGCGCAAGGGCCACTACCGACTGATCAACTTCTCGTCGGTTTCCGGCATCTTCGGCGCGCCCGGACAGCCCAACTACGCGGCGGCCAAGATGGGCATCGTCGGCTTCACCTACAGCTGCGCCAACGCCCTGGGACGCTACGGCGCGACCGCCAACGCGATCTCGCCGGGCGCCTCGACCCGTATGACCGACACCGTGCCCGAGGAACGACGCCGCGCCGGCAGCAACATCGGCGACTCGGAAGAGGAAGACCCGCAGCGCTCGCCGGCCAACGTCGCCGTGCCGCTGGTCTACATCGCTTCCGAGCAGTCCGACTGGCTCAACGGCCAGATCGTCGGCGCGTCGGGCTACGAGCTGCAGCTCTTCAACAAGCCCGCCGTAATCCGCCAGG
>VXTH01000252.1:0-4706 GCA_009837565.1 Chloroflexota bacterium
GTCGTCGACCACGCTCATGTTCTCGAAACCGATGATCTTCATCACGCTCAGCACGTTGCTGCCCAGGTGGCCCAGCGCCTCGTCGAGCGTGCCTGCCTCGTAATGCTTACCAATCCATTGGAACCATCGCGACACCGGCCGGTTCGCGGCGCGAGGACCGACCCCGCCGATGTTGGTGTTCATCACGCAAAACCGCTTGACCCGGTCCAGGTGCCGAACGGTGTAAGCCGACGAGATCATCCCGCCCCAGTCCTGCACGACAAACGTGATGTCCTGCAGGTCAAGCTCGTCAATCAACGCAGTCAGATTCTCGACATGGGTCTTCATTGTGTAGACCCGGTCCTGCGGCGTCTCGCTCTTGCCGAATCCCATGTGGTCGGGAACGATCACACGGTGAGTTTCGGACAGGGCCGGAATGAAGTTGCGATACAGATACCCCCACGTCGGCTCTCCATGCAGCAAGACCAAAGGCTCCCCCTCGCCCTCATCCACATAGTGCATCCGAAACCCCGGACCCTCGGAGAAGTGAGGCTCAAACGGAAACGTGCCGTCAAAGGTCTCCTCGGCTGGGATCATGGCTGTTGCCGTCTCTCACGGGATCCAACTTCAATGGAAGACTACGACCTACCAACTCTGTCATTCCCGCGCTTGCCGCGGGAATCTCGCCCAGTGCCGCACTCACGTGGAACGCGGAAGCAACGAAGAACACGGGGCACGATCCACTGCAATGACGAGACTGCAGATTGGCCGATCAACTGACCGAGGACTGATCGCCCCGACGAGTCCGCTCGAACTTCTCACGCTGCTCCGCTTCTGCCTGGGCGGCGGCGATGTCTCCGGCGACCTTGGCCTGTTCCCAGTTCTCTTTGTTGTCGTCGCCGCTCATCATCCGACCGACCAGCGCGGCGATCACACCAAGAAACAGGCCCCAGCGCAGACCCCGCCAGAAGCCCATCTCAGCTGCCCTTCTGGCGGAAGTTGCCGCTCAGAACGTCGAACATCCTCTGGATCCTCGAGGCGGTGGCATAGGCGCGGATCACCGGCTCGGCGGCGGAATCGCCCAGGTATTCGGCGGTGCCCTTGACTGACTTGACCGTCTCCTGCGCGCTCTCGAGCAGCGGCGGGACGCCTTCCTGGAAGGTCTTGCGGGCCGCGCGCAGCAGGCGGAAGGAGAGGAAGCCGACAATGATCGTGGCCAGGATCATCACGGTCAATGCGATCACGCTGAGCAGGCCGGCAACGATTATGACGATGTCCCTGATGTCGGTGATCGTGCTCAGCGGCATGAGGTGAGCGTAACCTACGCCGTCGATTCCACCGTGCCGCCACCCAGCACGCGGTCGCCGTCGTAGAAGACGGCCGCCTGGCCCGGAGCGACCGCCCGCGCGGGCTGTTCCAACGCGAGGAGGGCGCCGCTCAGTGACGCGCCGACAGGCGCCGAGCGGTAGCGCAACTGGACCTGGAATCGGTCGACCGGCTCGGACAGCCAGCGCACGTCCGACAACGCAATCCGCTCGACCAGCAGGTCGTCCGCGCCCCCGACCGTGACGACGTTCGTTGCCGCGTCGATGCCTGTGACGAATCGGCGTTCGCCGCGCCCGCCGATCTCGAGTCCCTTGCGCTGCCCAACGGTGAAGTGCTGAACGCCCTGGTGTCGCCCGACCTCGCGGCCCTCTGTGTCGAGCATCAGGCCGGGCCGATCGGCAACCTGGGTCGCCACTACAGCCCGGTAATCGCCGCCGGGGACAAAGCAGATATCGGCGCTCTCCGGTTTGTCGGCGACAGCGAGATTGTGGCGTTCGGCGACCGCCCTGACTTCGGACTTCTGCAGGCCGCCGACCGGGAAGCGGGTCATGGCTAGCGCCCCCGGCGTCAGGGTGTAGAGGAAATAAGACTGATCCTTGTCTCGGTCCACACCTCTCAACAGATTCGCTCGTCCTGCGGCGTCGGACTCGGTCCTGGCGTAGTGACCCGTCGCGATCCAGTCCGCCCCGAGCGCCTTCGCCCGCTCGAGGAAGGCGTCGAACTTGATGAAGGTGTTGCAGTTGAGACAGGGATTGGGCGTGCGGCCGTTGGCGTACTCGTCGATGAACTGGTCAACGACGAACTTTCGGAAGGGCTGCTCAAGGTTGAGCGTGTAATGCGGAATGCCCAGTCGCTGGGCGACCCGGCGGGCGTCGCCGATGTCCTCGATCGCGCAGCACTGGCTGCGGCCGGTGTAATCCTCGGGCCGCGCCTCGGTCCACAGACGCATCGTGATCCCGATCACGTCGTAACCCTGCTCAACGAGCAGTGCCGCGGCAACCGACGAGTCGACTCCACCACTCATGCCCACGACGACTCGCTCAGCCATGCCCGCTCCAGGGGGCGCTACCATTGACCGCGTGACTACTCCAGCGACGGAACTCAACCCAACCGCGCGGAGACCCAGACGTACCACCAAGCAAGACGCCGAACGGCTCGCCCGCGCGATCGTCGAACAGCTCGACGACCGCCAGGCCGAGGCGATCGTCCTGCTCGATGTCGAGCCGCATACCGATCTCGCCGACTTCTTCGTCATCGCATCCGCGACCTCGCGGCGACAGTTCGGCGCCCTCGAAGACGCCCTGCGCCATGTCCCCGACGCCGACTTCCCCCGCCGCGAAGGCGGCCCCGAGGGCGGCTGGCTGCTCTGCGACTATGGCTCGGTGGTGGTGCATATCTTCGACCGCGATACCCGCGACTATTACGACCTCGACGGACTCTGGTCGCAGGCCGATACCCTCCTCCGCGTGGAGTAGGTGAGCTAGCCAGATTAGAGGCCCGGAACCTCCCAAAAGGTCTGTTTTCCTCGCGCGGCGCTTCATGCCGCACTATCTGGTGGCTAAGAAGAGGCCTACCAAGAATAGCGAGACAGCTAGTGGCGGGGTACCTCCCCAGATACCGCTTGATGCGCCAATGGAGTCAAAGCAGATTGCAACGAATGCAGGGATGGCGCAGATCGCAGGCCACGCTATGAATGGACCAAGCTTCGCGCCAAACCGATTGAGAACGAAGACGACGCCCGCAACGCCAATCAGTGTGAACATCATCATCTCGGTGGCGTGAGAGATGTCCGGATCGGGATACCAAGCGAATCCTGAGACGGTGTAGTCACTTGACACCCTGCGAGGCAGCAGCGAGAACCCGCCAGCGACCCAGGTCGCGGCCAACCACATAACGAATATGAAACCGAGCGAAAGGATCGGCACGAAGCAGCAGGTGCAGAATTGATCGTCGTCAGCGGCTGTCGCTTGATTTCCCATCGATACCGTTCCCCGTAGAAGCGCGGCTCTCGGAGTCCGCACGCTTGATGCGCAACAGTGGCCGCTTGGGAGTTCGCGTTATGGAGGCTCACTCGTAAATCCAGCCCTCGACGTCGCGGCTCCAGCTGACCAGCTCCGACGGATCGAAGAACAGCGCCAGCTCTCGTTCGCCCGACTCAGGTGAGTCGGAGCCATGGATCACATTGCGGCCGAGGTCGACGCCGAAATCGGCGCGAATGCTGCCCGGCGTCGCGTCGAGCGGATTCGTCGCGCCCATCGTGTTGCGCACGTGCTGCACCGCGTTCGCCCCCTCAAAGGCCGCCGCGACCAGCGGGCCGGAGGTGATGAAGTCGCGCAGACCGGGAAAGAACGGCTTCTCCACGTGCTCGGCGTAGTGCCGGTTGGCCAGCGCCTGGTCCATCTGCATCAGCTTGAGCCCGATCAGCTTCAGTCCTCGGCGTTCCAGCCGCGACAGTACCTGGCCGATCAGGCCGCGCTGGACGCCGTCGGGCTTGACCAGGACGAGTGTGCGTTCGGTAGACATTGACAGCTCCGGAGGTTCGATGTGAGTTGGTTGTGAGAGGTGGACCCAGCGTATGACGCAGGGAGGTATGAGTCGTTGTCGCAACGCTCACACTGCAACCGACGTTAGGGCTGGGGCTGCGGTCCGATCGCCGGCTCCCGCAGGTAGAGCGGCTCCAACGCCGCGGGAGGCACACCCTGACCGTCCTCCAACCGACGCCATCCGAGTTCTGCCAGGACGCCGGCTCGCCGCGCGTTCAGCGAGGGCGGCGAACACAGCCAGCCAGCGTCGTCGACCGCTGACGCCGTCTCCTCGTCCAGTCGTTCCGGCTCGCCGCAGATCACGCCCGCCCGCCCGCAGAATCGCTTGGCGTCGGCCAACGCGCGTTGCAGTTCGAAATCGCCGCCCGTCCTGGCCGGTTCCAGCTCCCGCCAGCGATCCAGCGATCCCCAGAAAATCTGCCACGCCCACGTGTTCCGCGACGCCCGATGGATCGCCGCCGCCAGACCGCTCGAGGCATGCTGAAACGCCTCGATCTCCAGACGTCCAACGCCGACGCACTGCAGATCAAGCGCCACTGCGAGCCCTGCTGCCGCAGCCATGCCCGAACGGATGCCGCCATAAGCGCCAGGACCGATATCGACGAAGACCGCGTCCAGTTCCTGCTTGACGATCGCCGCGTTCCCTGTCTGGCGGCAGACGAGGTCGATCATCGGCGTCAACGACGGCGTGTGACGGCGCCCCGATTCCCAGCTGATCTCCGTCAGCACCCGGCCGCGATCGCTCACCGCGACGCTCGACTGCTCGCCGACTGTGTCGATAGACAGTTCCATCAGGCGGGAACCGCCGAGATCTGTTTGGCCAGTTCCGCCAGCAGCAACTCGGCCTGCTCGCCCGAG
>VXTH01000021.1:0-4670 GCA_009837565.1 Chloroflexota bacterium
TCTGGTGGGACCGTCGATGGCGAGGGCCGCCGACGCGACGATTGTGAGGGCGAAGAAGATGATGATGTCGGTTGTGCCGCCGTCGCCGGTCCAGATCATGACCGCGATCAGCATGTTGCTGACAAAGGCAATGGCCTGCGTGACCATGAGCAGCCGGCGGCGGTCGAAGCGATCGGCGAGCGCGCCGCCGAACAGTCCGAAGCCGATCATGCCGATGCCGCGAATGGTGCCAATCGCGCCGACCATGAGGATCTCGATGTGGTCGGGAGCGACGAGTTGAATCCAGGCGATTGAGGCGACGAACTGGAGCGGCATCATCGACTGTCCGACGATGAAGCCGGCAAGCAGCAAGCGGAACTCGCGCAGACGCAGCGGCTCCGTCATGCCGGGACGTGTGGCGGATGGACTGGCGCTCATGTCTGTAGTTTCGCTGCTTCGAGCACGGTGTGTCGCGGTCCTTGATGCACTTTACGGACGTGCTGGTTACCGAAGATGTCGGCCAGTCGGCGCTGCAGGTAGCGGCGGAGTCCGTTGACGGCCACCACTGCCAGCGAGCCTCCGTCGTTCAGGGCGTCGTGAGCGTCGAGCAGCAACTGGTCAATGGCGTCGTTGCCGGCCTGGGCGGGGAGGTTCGAGACGACGAGATCGTAGTTCCCGATCGCGTCTGGCAGTTCTCGAATCCCGTCGCCGAGGTTCACTGTCGCGTTTTCCAACCGGTTGCGGGCGATGTTCTCTCCGGCAGCTTCGACTGCGCGGATGTCGGTATCCACCAGATTGAGGCGAGCATCGGGCCATCGCGCGGCGAGGGTGAGGCCGATTGCTCCGTAGCCGCAGCCGAGATCGAGGACGCGTGGCGGCGAAGGCAGGGCCTCCAGTTCGCGAAGCAGGAGCTCGGTGCCTTCGTCAATCGAGCGGGCAGAGAACAGACCGTGTCGCGAGCGCAGCACCAATTGCCGGCCTCCAACATCAACGGCGATTTCCGGATGTATCGCCAATCGCTCGCGCAGCTCCTTCAGGTGGTCTCGCTCTTCGGACGACTGGTTCACGGGGCGTCGATTCGTGCCGAGACCGGCCTGAATGTCTCCATGTGTTCAGGGTCCATGCGCCTCACGATGCCGGGGTAGATCCCGGTGCGTTTCCCGGCGGTTGCTCCGGCGACCGCGATCAGGATGTGGGACGGGTGGGAAACCTTGGACATCGGGCGATCAAGATCCTGTGGGCCGATGCCTTCGCGGCGCAGGGTTGGCTCGGAGATGCCGCCGCCGACTCGGTCCGTCGCCAGACGTTCGCGGATCGGCACAGCGGTGAGTTCCATGATCCCTTCTCTGACATCGTCCTTTGACCAGCCGTCGCGGCGGAAGACATCGGCGTGTTCGGGGCTGACGACCAGCATTGAGGGTCCGATCTGGCCGTTGGGGCTGAAGATGCGCTGGAAGCCCATTGCCAAAGAGCCGACCAGGGCGCGGGCGGAGCGGCTGTACTCGTCGATGCTGAGTCTTGGGCCTCCGATGACCGGCAGCAGGGTGACGACGCTGTCGTCCTGGTCGTAACCGTGTTCCACATGCAGCGGCGGCCAGGGGGAGGCGTCCTCGTGCTCGGCGAAGGTGAGGGTGAACTTGTGCGCGCCGCCCTGGACGGTCTGATCGATTTCACCCTCTCTGGCTCCGCCGACGTTGCGCAGCACCAGGCGGAGGGCGCGGCCGATGGTCATGTTGGCTCGGTTGCCCTGCCCGAGGGCGTTGAGTCCCCAGTTCATGCCGATCTGTTCGCGGATCGGTCCATTGACGATGATCATCGGCGCGATGCCGTCGGTGCTGGCGATTGTGCCGTGCAAGGGGAAGCGTCCGCCCGCGGCGGCCTCGACGGCGGCGATGACGACCGGGAGATAGTCGGGCCGGGTTCCGGCTGCGACGGCGTTGATGGCGATCTTCTCCACGGTGGCCGGGGCGTAGTTTGGTGGGATCTTGCCGATTACCTCCGATGGCGAGCGGCGGGTTGCGGCCAACATTCGCTCGACGCGCCTGCGCGTCGGTGGGACGAGCGGGAGGCCGTCGGTGATGCCCTGGTCGAACATGAACTCGTAGACATCGTCGTGTTGGGCGACGTCGATGGTTCTTGAGAGCAGCTGGCTCATGAAGGATCAGGAGCGGATGCGCGCCGAAGGGGGCACGAAGGTTGGCGGCGGCGCAGCGGGGTTGCCGTCGCCGAAGATGCCCTGGTAGATACTGGTCCACTTGCCGGCGTGGCTGCCGGCGACGGTAATCGCGATGAATGAGGGGTCGGCGACCTTGGAGAGCGGCATGTCGAGGTCTTCCTCGGTCAATCCGTGCTTCTGGGGCAGGTACTCATTGATGCCGCCGCCCATGGTGGGCGAAGCAAGGCGATCGCGGAGCGGCAGGGCTGTGAACTCCATGATCGCTTCGCGGAAGTTGTCTTTGGTCCATCCGCTGGCGCGGTAGACATCGGCATGTTCGGGGCTGACCACGAACATGGACGGAGTGACCTGGCCTCGGGGCTTGAGCACCTGCTGGAACGCCATAGCGATCGAGCCGGTGAGAGAGCGCGCGTTGCGGCTGTACTGATCGATGCAGACTCGAGGGCCTCCGGTGATTGGGATGAGCGAGACGACGCTGTCGTCGGGTTCGTAGCCGTGCTCAACGTGGTACGGCTCCCAGGGGGAGTAGTCCTCGTCCTCGGCGTAACTCAAGGTCCACTTGTGTCCGCCGCCCTGGATGGCCTGCTCGATCTCTCCGGGCACCGCGCCGCCGATGTTGCGCAGCATCAATCGGAGAGCACGGCCGAGCGTGGAGTTGGCCCGGTTGCCCTGTCCGAGGGCGTTGAGGCCCCAGTTCATGCCGATGTCCTTGCGCACCGGTCCGTTGACGAGCATCATCGGGGCCAGGCCGGCGGTCGTGGCGATGGAGCCATGGAGCGGGAATTGTCCACCGGCCGCGGCTTCTACGGAGGCAAGCACGGTGGGGAAGTAGTCCGGCTTGCAGCCGGCCATGACGGCGTTGATGGCGGCCTTCTCGACGGACATGGGCGCCATGTTGGGCGGCAAGGTCGCGACGATCTTCTGCGGATCGCTCCAGTGCTCGGGCGAGCGGGCGAGCATGCGGTCGACACGCTCACGGGTTGGTGGGACGACCGGCAGGCCGTCGGTGATGCCCTGCGAGAACATGAACTCGTAGACGTCGTCGTGGTCGGCGATTTCGATGATTCTTGAGTAGAAGTCGGAGTCGCCGGACACTGAGATGCCTTATCGGATGGGGGCGGGCCCTCACCCTAGCCCTCTCCCGCAGGGAGAGGGGATTGGTAAGGCCACCCTCGGCTCGCTCTCCCAGAGGGAGAGGGGATCAGAACGGGAATGTCGAGGAACTACTCGACCGGCGCCATGAGGGTGTCGAGGATTTCGTCGACGAAGCGCTCGGCGTGTTCGTGCATCTCGGCGTCCGTGCGGTCCTGCATCGGGTGCGGGATGAAGACTCGGCGGACTTCTTCGAGTCCGAGGCGTTCGGCCTGGTGGCCGGCGGCCTTGATGAACTCAGAGGTGGCGACGAAGACGCTGGGCTTGCCCTGCAGTTCGAAGAAGACGGTGTCGTGCACACTGCACGTCGTGCAGGATCCTCAATCAGCGAGCGCTTCGATGACGAAGTCGCACTCCTCGAGGATCGCATCTTTGATCGGTTGCGGGGCCGGCTTGGCGACGGTCGGCTTCATGAAGCGGCGCGTCTCGACGCCGGGCGCGCGCTCGTGCAGGAGCTGCTCGAGCCGGTCGAGGAAGACGTCGCCGCGCGGCTTGGAGATGTCGAGCAGGGCGATCGTCCCATGCAGCGCCTCGGGGCGCGGCGTGAGTTGCCGCTTGATCGGCACTCGTTCGTCGGTTGGGTCAAGGATCTGGGTAACCATGGGACCTCTCCATCAACGCGCGGTCTGCAGGGTTATGGCGCGCAATGTGTGTTTCTCAGTCTAGCCGCGCCTGATGCGCGGTTCGAACGCGCCAAGGTCTTTACCGCCGGAGCGGCGCTTGTCCATGCCGGCGCCGCTCCTCCCGCGAATCTCGAGTGCGCCCTCGGTTCCGATCCTGGCGCTGGTCGGCGTGGAGTAGACACCGCCGGCCCAGCCGCCGAGGATGGTCGAGAACTTGGCGGCGGAGGATCCGGCGACGACGAGGATGATGTTCGACTTGTCCTGGAACTTGGGCACCGGCAGATCGAGCGCCTGTTCGCCGCCGAAGCGCTCAACCACACTTGGGGGCAGTCCGGCGCCAGCATCATCCGAGCGAAGCCGGTGCTTCAGTGGGATCGCCGTCTCCTCCATGATGCATTCGCGCACATCGTCCTTGGACCAGCCGGACCGTCCGAAGATGCCGGCGTGGTCGGGCGAGAGGACGACCAGCGTGTCGACCATCGGCGACTTCGGATCCTGCATGCAACTCATCGACATCGCGAGCGTGCCGGCCATGCCTCGGCCGTCTCGCGAGCGTTCGTCGGCGATCGTGGCCGGTCCGCCGGACATCGCCATCAGGGTGGCGACATCGTCGGTCGGCTCGAAGCCGTATTCGACAGCCAGGGAATCCCAGGGGCTGGCGTCTTCGTTCTCGGCGAAGTTCATGGTCAGGCGGTGCGGACCACCCTGGGTGGCGCGGTCGGTGCCGCCGGGGACGCTGC
>VXTH01000240.1:0-228 GCA_009837565.1 Chloroflexota bacterium
GGACAGCTCGTCGATGGTGGCGAAGTGCTGGGCGAGCGCTGCCGGAGTACGTGAATAGATGTTGACGATGCCGGTCGCGACCTGGACGTTGCTGGTTCGCTCGGCGAGCTGGACGAGCGTGGTGAAGGCGTCCTGGCCCCAGGCCTCTGCGACCCAGAGCGAGTCGATCCCGACTTCATCGGCGATTTGCGCCCGCTTGAGCGAGGTCTCGCGGTCCATCGAACCTTG
>VXTH01000240.1:238-4657 GCA_009837565.1 Chloroflexota bacterium
TCCCATGCCAATGCGTCGGCTCATGGTTGGCTCCTCAGTTTGTTTAGCGATTTTGGTCGATCGCAACTAGCGTAACGTCGGATCGCGGAATGCCCGAAGTGCGCCGGGCGGTTGGTCGGATAGCCTGCATCGGTGCTCACGGGTCGCGAGAGCGGAGGGACGGAATGTCAGACGGGACCAGGCAAGTGAAACGATTGGGCGTGCTCGGTGGCGGCACGATGGGTTCCGGGATCGCGCAGACCGCGCTGTTGGCGGGGCTGGAGGTCTCACTGGTCGACGTTGACGCCGGTCAACTGGAGCGGGCGCGAGGAGTGATTCAGGGCGGCGTCGAGCGGCTCGTGTCGAGAGAGCGGATCAGCGCCGAGCAAGGCGACGCCGCCATGGCGGCGTTGTCCACAGCGACGGATCTCGAAGCCCTTGCCGGATCTGAAGGTGTGATTGAGGCGGTGTCCGAGAACATCGAGCTCAAGCAGGGCATCTTCGAGCGCCTGGAGACATTGTGCGTCGACGCGAAGTTCATTGCGTCCAACACTTCGTCCCTGTCAATCCAGGAAATTGCCCAGCGGATGTCGGACCCGTCTCGCGTCGTTGGGTTGCACTACTTCAACCCCGCCCAGGTCCTGCCACTGGTGGAAGTGGTGGTTCCGTTGACCGCCTCGGACGACGCCGTCGACGCCGCGTGGGACTTCGTCGAGGCGACTGGCAAGACGCCGGTGCGGGTCAAGGACACGCCGGCGTTCATCGTCAATCGTCTGTTGGTGCCGTTCTGCCTGTCGGCGCTCAGGCTGTGGGAATCGGGTGTGGCGACGGCCGAGGACATTGATCGCGCTTGCCAGCTCGGTCTCGGGCATTCGATGGGCCCGCTGGCGACGGCAGATCTTGTCGGCCTGGATGTCCTGCTCGACGTGGCTGAGAGCATGCAGCGGGAGATCGGCGATCCGAACCTGACCCCGCCGACGATCCTCCGCCGGCTGGTCTCGGCCGGCCGGCTGGGCCGCAAAACGGGTCGGGGCATCTATGAGCACAGCGGATAAGAGGGAGTCTGATCATGGCAGTGACGTATGAGGTATCGGATCGAATCGCGACGATCGTGCTGGACCGGCAGCAGGCGCTGAACTCGTTTGATCGGGAGCAGTACGCAGCATTCGCCGAGGCCTGCGCCCGGTTCAAGGACGATGATGACGCCTGGTCGGCGATTATCACCGGCGCCGGCGACCGCGCCTTTTCGGCGGGCGCCGACCTGCGGGACATGATCCCAGCGCTGATGGATGAACCGTCCAAGGAACAGTTCGAACTGGCTCCGAGCATTATGCGGGGGATGTATATCGCCAAGCCGCTGATCGCTGCGATCAACGGCTATGCCTTCGGCGGTGGACTGGAAGTGGCGTTGGCCTGCGATATTCGGATCGCGGCCGCGGGCGCGCAGATGGGTCAGCCGGAGGTTGGGCTGGGTTTGCTGCCGGGCTGGGGCGGCACCCAGCGGTTGCCGCGGTTGCTGGGAGAGAGCCGGGCGATGGAGATCATGCTGACCGGCGACCCGCTTACGGCGGAGCGGGCGCACGAGATTGGGCTCGTGCACCAGGTCGTCGAGGCGGACGAGTTGATGGATGCGGCTCGGGCGATGGCGGAGCGGATCAACCGCAACGGGCCGCTGGCCGTGCGCGCCTGCAAGTCGGCAGCGGTGCGCGGGATGCAGACGTCGCTCGATGAGGGTTTGCGGATCGAGCAGCTCTACTTCGAGCGCCTCGCCTACACCGACGATATGAAGGAAGGCGTCGCCGCGTTCACCGAGCGCCGCTCGGCAGAGTTTAGCGGGACCTAGAAACGCCAGCGGGAGGCGTTGCTCGGGAAGTTGGACTCGCCCCAGGCGATTGCCTTGTTGATCGTGAGGCGATAGACGGGGAAGCCTGCGGCGATCGGCGGCATCTCGTACTTCTGGCCGAAGGCAGCGAGGATGGATTCTTCCAGTTCCACCTGCTCGAACTGGCCGAAGAGCATCACGACCTCGTCGCCGCTTTCGAGGTGTACCTCCGAGGCGGGATTGGCTGCGAGATTCTTTGCGGTCAGCGAATTGAGGTCGGTGAGGAAGTAGAACGCGTCCTCGGCCCATACCCCCCAAACCGGCACCGAGTGGGGCCGACCGGATGGGCGGGTCGTGCAAATCCAATAGTTGCGCGCCTCAGTGAGGCGCTCGACAACGGACGCCCATTCGATCGGTTCGAACGGGAAATCGGGATTGCCGACGCCGAAACTCTCCGGCATCTCCGGGCGGTCGGGCTGCGGGTTTGTCATGATTCCTGCTCGGTCATCGGCGCCAGTGGATCGTAGGTGCCGAAGTGCCAGAAGTTGCCCTCGGGGTCTTGAGTGGTGAACGCGTGCGACCCGTAGTCGGTCTCTTCAAGCGGCGTCACAATCGGTGCGCCGGCGTCCTGCGCTCGCCGATAGAGGTCGTCGACCTGCTCATCGGACTCGGCGGTCAGGCTGAGCGACGCCTTGCCGATCGTGACGTCCATGAAGTCTGCGTGTCCGCGGGCGGAGCCGAGCATGACCAGGCTGCCGCGCCACTCGAGCTGGGCGTGGGCGATCCCACCCTCCCCGTCGGGGACGACCAGGTGCTCGGCAAAGCCGAACGTATCGCGAAGCCAGTCGATCAACGCCTGGGCGTTGTTGGCTCGGAAGGCTGGCACGATGGTCTGATGGGTCATCCTGATTCTCCGTCTCCCTGGTCTTCTGCCAGTGCATCGTAGGTGCCCAGATGCCAGTGGTTGCCCTCATAGTCCTCGACGGTGAAGGCGTGCGAGCCGTAGTCGGTGTCGGTGAGGGGTTGAATGACCTTGACGCCGGCGGCGACGGCCTGGGCGTAGACCTGGTCGACCTGTTGGGGCGACTCGGCGGTCATGCTGATTGAGCCGTGTCGATGAGGCAGATCGTGCATGTCGCCTTGCAGGTCGCCGAGCATAACCAGCGAGCCGCGGAAGGCTAGCTGGGCGTGTTCGACCCGCCCCTCCTCGTTGCGGACGACGAAGTGCTCGGTAAAGCCGAAGGTGTCCTGCATCCACCTGATGGCGCGATTGGAGTCCTCGTAGCGCAGTGAGGGGATGATGGTTTGGTGGGCCACGACTGTTTTCCTTTCGTTGTGTCCCGGTGTTGGTCGGATTTCCCGTGTGTTACGGGTTGATAGGCGAACGCCTTGGACGGATTTGTTCGATTCCGTTCGATTTTGGACGGATCTGGACGGGAACTGTTCGCCCTTGTGCGACGGAGGACGAGCAAGTGCGGTGCTGTTCGGGTGTCACGACCCGCGGCTTCATGACTTCTCCGGAGGAAGGGAATGTAGCTGTTCTGTTCGCGGTTATCAGAGTACTACACCGGCAGGGGAACGTCGAACACTGACCGTAGCTCGGCCGCGGAGTGGACGGGGGCCGAGCAGGCGAACGCCTGGCAGACGTAGGCAGTGGGCCGACCGTTCTGCTGTGGTTTGTCGGCGAGCTGCGGCACCACGGTGGTGCCAGCAGACTGTTGCATGACGACCAACGGACGCGGCTCGCCGGACCAGAGAGCTCGACGCATCCGCTCGATTTCCGGGTCATCGGCTGGTCCGACCAGGGCGACCGATCGGTGGTCGGTCAACCAGTCTTCGACCGAGACAAACAGGCCGAGCATCGTCGGCGCCTTGCTCAGGTAGGCGGAGAAGGTGGCGCGCATCGCCTCGATCAGGTCGGCGTAACGACCGTCGGCGGTGAGGGCGTACATTCTGGCCAGCGCTCTCGCCGCGAGGGCGTTTCCGCTTGGCGTCGCTCCGTCCTGGGCGGGCTTGCGCTGGGCGATGAGTTGTTCGCCGTCGCGACCGACGGTGAAGAAACCGCCGCCGTCGTGGTCCCAGAATCGTTCGATCATTGTGTCGATCGTTGATCGCGCCTCGGTGTACCAGGACTCGTCGCCGGTTGATTCGTAGAGCGAGATCATGCCGTCGGCGAGGGCTGCGTAGTCCTCGACGAAGGCGTTGACTGACGCCCGACCGGCTGAGTGTATGCGCAGCAGCGCGCCTTCCTGGGTGCGCATGTTGTCGAGGATGAAGCGGGCGGCACGCTCGGCGGCGTCGATGAATCGGGGTACCTGTAGCACCGAGCCGGCTTTGGCCAACGCGTCGATGGCCATGCCGTTCCAGGCGGCGATGATCTTGGTGTCGGTGGCCGGAGGAATCCGGGTGGCGCGGTGTTCGAGCAGGGTTTGCCGGCTCCGGGCAAGCGACGTCTCGACCTCAGCCGGGGTCAGATCAACCCAACGGGCGACATCCTCCGGCGTCTGGGCAGCCAGGAGGATCGAGTTGCCCTCCCAGTTGCCACCGACGTCAACGCCCCAGCGCCGGCAGGCGATCTCGGCGTCTTGAGGCTTCAGCAGTTGGTGCAGTTCGTCGCG
>VXTH01000204.1:0-4650 GCA_009837565.1 Chloroflexota bacterium
GTTCGATGATCCGCAGGATGTCGTCGAACATGATCATCTGAAGGGCCCGCGCTCCCTAGAACTCAATACCCGGCTGCGCCTTGATCCCCTGATCCGCATACGGATGCTTGATCAGCTTCATCTCCGTGACCAGATCCGCGAAATCGATCAGTTCCTGCGGGGCATAGCGGCCGGTGATGATTACATGCATGTCGGCAGGGCGACGCCTGAGCGTCTCAACAACATCCTCGACCGGAATCCACCCGTAGTGCATCGCATAGGTGAACTCGTCCAGGACGATGACATCTTCGTCGCCGTGCAGTATCGCCTCCTGGCATCGCTTCCATTGCTCGACCGCGAGCGCAGAAGTTTCGTCCATATCCTTCGAGAGCCAGGTGAAACCGTCGCCGAGCGACTCAATCTCCAGGCCAATCTTCTTCGCTGCTCGATGTTCGCCGAACCTGGCCGTTGAATGCTTGATGAACTGGAACATACGCAGCTTGAAGTCGCGTCCCCAGGCGCGAAAGAGCACGCCCAGTGCGGCCGTCGTCTTGCCCTTGCCGTCGCCCGTGTTAACGATCACGAGTCCATGTCGGCGCCGCGGGCCGACATGGGCTGGCGTTGTCGGCCGCTCGGCCGGGTCGTTAGCGGGCGACACTGGTCGCCTCGCTGCCTCGGATCGAAGTGGACTGGCCTCCCGGAACCGGAACCGCTTCCCCAGCGAGGTCAGGCTCAGCAAGGGCGTCCCCCGCCGGGGCAATCAAGCTGATCGCCAACGCTC
Organism: Chloroflexota bacterium; assembly: GCA_009837565.1. Classification (GTDB taxonomy): domain Bacteria; phylum Chloroflexota; class Dehalococcoidia; order Bin125; family Bin125; genus Bin125. The sequence continues at coordinate 761 of VXTH01000204.1, forward strand.
CGGTGACTGGCTCCCGATAGATCGCCGACTCAACACCGAAGGCCGACTCAATCATCTCAGGCGTCAGCACGTCCTCCGCCTGGCCGTCCGCCACGACGCGCCCCCCCGAAATCAGGACCAACCGGTCGCAGAAACGAGCGGCCAGGTTGAGATCGTGGATCGCTGCGATCGCCGTCAAGCCATCATCGACCAGTTGGCGGACCAGGGTCAGGATCTTGAGCTGATGAAGGATGTCGAGGTTCGAAGTCGGCTCGTCCAGCAGCAACACCTGCGGCTGCTGCGCCACGGCTCGGGCGAGGAACACCCGCTGGCGTTCTCCCCCCGACAGCGTCTCGATGGTGCGGGTCTCGAATTGATCGGTCTCGGTCAGTCGCATCGCGTTCCGGGCGATGCGGTCGTCTGCCTGGCCTTCAACCTGGAAGCGACCGAGATGGGGATAGCGCCCCATCAGCACAAGCTCAAAGGCTGTAAATCCCTGGGTGTACGGCGCGATCTGTGGTACCAGCGCCAGGAGCTCGGCGACTTCCCTGGCCGGCAGAGATTAGAGATCCGCGCCGTGAAGCGAGACCGAGCCTTCTTGATAGTTCAGCACGTTGGAGATTGCTCGGAGCAACGTCGACTTGCCCGCGCCATTGGGTCCGATCAGTCCGACAAACTGGCCCAGCTCCGCGCTGACATCAACCCGGTCCAGCAGTTTCGCTGCGTCGACGCTGAAGCTCAGCGATCTCGCGTCGACGGCCGGCGGCTGGCCATTGCGCTCATTCACTGGCAACTCCCCTCAATCGCCCGCTCACAGTGAGTAGACCTGTCGTTTGTTCTTGATCAGCAACAAAATGAAGAACGGCGCGCCGACAAACGCAGTCAGAATGCCGACCCGGAACTCGGCCGGCTGAATCACAGTCCTGGCGACGGTGTCGGCCAGGATCACGAAGACGGCCCCGCCCAGCGCGCTCATCGGGATCAGGACTCGATTGTCGGGTCCGAGGATCAGTCGCAGGGTGTGCGGCACCACCAGTCCGACAAACGCGATGGTTCCGCTGACGGCCACCGCGGCGCCGGTGGCCAGCGAAGCGGCAAGCAGCATCGTCACACGAGTTGCCCCGACGCGCACGCCCATCGAACGGGCTTCGTCGTCGCCAAGCATCAGCAGATTCAGATCCCGGGCCAGCAACAGCAGCACAGCCACGCTACCCAGAATCAGCGGTCCCGCAATCCGCACGTGTTCCCAGGAGCGAGAATCGAGTCCGCCCGCCAGCCAGAAGAGGATTTCGCGCAGTGCCTCATTGTCCGGCAGGACAATGATGATTGCCGAGACAATCGCGCCCAGGAATGCGTTGACGGCGACGCCGGCGAGCAACAGCGTCGCCATGGAGAAGTGCCCGCCGACGGCGGCGATCCCGTAGACCAGCAGCGCCGCGCCCATCGCACCCACAAAGGCGAACATGGGCAACGCCAGGAAGAACAGACCGGCCAGTCCGGCGGCGATTGCGATGACCGCACCCAGTGCCCCGCCGGCTGAGACGCCGATGATTCCCGGGTCGGCCATGGGATTGCGGAACAGGCCCTGCATCGTTGCTCCGGCGACGCCCAGCGCCATGCCCACGGCCGCGCCGACGATGATTCGAGGCAGCCGGATCTGATCGATGACCAGTTGCTCGGTGCGACCAAACTCCGGCACGTCGAATCCAACCGCCGAGAGCGCAATCCAGGCGACGTGGTTGACGGGGATGTCAACCGGACCCAGACTCAGCGAGACCAGTCCAACCGCCAGGACGAGCAACGCAAGAGTCGACAGGCCAATCGCCAGGCGCGTCTTCACGCCCAGCTGTCGATAGCCTCGCAAGGACTGGATTCCGGCGAGCAACAAAAACCTCCAGCGGCTCCGCCGGAGGAATGGTGTTCGATCTGCCCGGATGCGACGGCCGGAGATCGTGGGACCTCTCTGAAGCGGAGAGTTGTCACCTCTCGTCCAGGCAGGTCTCCTGGCTCGCGGGCGGATACTGCGCTGTGCCCTTCCCGTCGACCAGAGGTCGATCGACAGTGGGCGTCAGCTCTCCGTTCTGCTCGTACTGCTTGAGTTGCTGGTTCGAGCCCCGCTTACAGTGGCGCTACCGCGTCGGATTTTCACCGACTTCCCTATTCTCCCGGGACGGGCACCTGGACGAACAATGCTGGACGAAGCCTAACACCGGCGGTCAACGGCAGACAAGCGAGGCCGGACGGGCAAGGAGCGAGTCAGCATTCCCTGGGCGCCGCCGCCGGAAGAAATGTCCTATGGCTGGCGCGTGTCCATCGGCGTGCTCACGAACCAGCGGTTGATTGGCGCCGAACTGCGGAGGAAGCGTTGACTGGGCAGTAGCCGATCGCCCCAGCCTCCGTCATCCGAGCGGAGCTGGATCGCGAACTCGACGCGGCCTCCGCTCACCCGTCGCGCCGTGATCCGGACTGTGCGCTCCTCGTTGCCCTCGCCGACGTTGAAGGCGTTGCTGTTCAGCCATCTTCCCGCATCGGATACAGCAGGAAGGAAGCGCCGCCTGGGCAGAATCCGGTCTTGCCACTCACCTTCGGCTGAACGCACCTGGAGCGCGAATTCGAATCTCCCCTGTTGTACGCGCCTGGCCGCGATGCGGACCTCTGGTGCCAGCACCTCGGCCGGCTCGACGGTGACCATCAGGGTGCTCGCCTCACTGCTCAGCGAGCCGTCACTGGCCGAAACGGTGAGGCCTGCCCTGCCTGGAGCAAATGGAGTGACGCTCAGGACGCCATTGGCAACAGTCACTTCGGCAACGTTGGGAGCCGAAGACTGTCCGAGCGTGTAACTCAATGGATCGCCGTCGGGGTCGGTGAAGTATGACGCGAGACTAATCCGGGCCGGTTCTGCACCCACTGCCAGTCGCAGGAACGGCAGCGCCGTCGCCTGAGGCGCCTGGTTCCCGGTCGCAATCGTCACGCGATACACGCGCTCCCGGCTGCCGTCCGGCGACGTCACAGTGACGCTGATCTGGACGCCCTCCGACAACATGACCTGGTGCCCGTTCGCGATGTCGCCGTCAGTGTCGGCGGGGGCAATCACGACGCTTGCGTCGTCCTGCGCCGCCGTCGCGTCCACCGTGCTGAGACTGGCGCTCGTTGTCCCCATGTATGCCGTTCGGAGCGGAGTGAATGCGCCGATATCCACCGAGCTCAGCGACAACGAGGCCAGGCGCGCGTCGATCGCGTCGGGCATGTTGTAGCTGTAGAGCTTGGCGTCCCGCGCGTCCGCGACCCATAACACTGTGAGGTCGGACCAGATTCCACGCCCGTCGCCGTTGCCAGCCTTGAGCAGCGAGCGGAAACCGAACTCCTCCTCTTCGAGTCGCTTGAGTTCACCGTCCTCGATCCGGTACGCGAAGACACGCTTGGCGCCGTCGTCGGAGATCCAGATCGTGACTCCGTCGGACCAAATCCCTCGAGGACTGCGGTTGAGCGGGTCCAGCTCGTACTCCGCCAGCAACGCGCCGGTGGACAGGTCGTAGACGAACAGCGCATCTTTGACGCTGTCGACCACGTACATCCATGTGCCATCGGACCAGATGCCACGCGGATCGCGGTTGCGCTCGTCAAGGTCGAGATCGCGGTCGGGGAGCCGCGCGCCGTCCTGGAGCCGATAGGCGAAGAGCTTGTCCAGACCACTGTCGGCGATCCAGACCGTCTCGCCGTCCGACCAGATGCCATGGGAGAAACGGTTGCGGCTGTCGAGTTCAAACTCGGCGTCTTGGAGCCGACCGCCGGTCAGGAGGTCATAGGCGAATACGCGGTCCGGACCCGTCGTCGAATTCTCCAGCACCCAGATGGTCTGTCCGTCCGACCAGATGCCGGTCGGGTTCTTGTTCACGGGGTCGAGTTCATCC
>VXTH01000045.1:0-4649 GCA_009837565.1 Chloroflexota bacterium
TTCCAGGCGCTCGACCTGGCGCGGGCCCAGGGCCTGGATCTGGTTGAGGTCGCGCCCAATGCTCGGCCGCCAGTGGCGAAGATGCTCGACTACGGGCGCTTCAAGTACGAGCAGTCGAAGCGGGAGCGCGAAGGAAGGCGCCGTCAAAAGGGCGCATCCCTGCATCAGGTCAAGATGCGGCCGAACATCGGCAAACACGACATGGAGGCCAAGGCCCGAACCGCGGCGCGCCTGCTGCGCAATGGCGACAAGGTCAAAATCTCAATCATGTTCCGCGGTCGTGAAATCACGCACCGAGACATTGGCCAGGAACGGATCTACGAGATGCTCGAGACGCTCGAGCAGAACGAGGTTCCGACGGTGATTGAGAAGCCGATTTCCACCGAGGGCCGCTTCATGTCGGTCATCGTGGCCGAGGACAAGCCCAAGGCGAAGGCCATGGCCGATGCCAGGGCTGCCGCGGCGGCGGAAGCAGGCGAGGCCGCAGGCTAACGCCCCCTCACCCTTCGCGGCCTGTCTCGGAATCTGTATCGGGCCCGATTGGACACTCCGGAGTTAGCTCCTAAGCTGGAGAAACGCGTCAGTGGCTCGTCGCTGCGCGGTTGTCTTGGAGACGCTCAGCGATGCCGAAGATGAAGACCCATAAGGGCGCGGCCAAGCGATTCCGCATCACCAGAACAGGCAAGGTCCTGCGGATGAAGGGCTATCGCGGCCACAACAAACAGAAGAAGAACAAGCGCACGCTGCGAGCTCAGGGCCGAATGCACGAGGTCAAGAACGTCGGCAACCAGAAGCGCGTCAAGAAGCTGCTGCCGTACGGCTCCCCCTAGCCGGGAACAGAACAGGAACCTGAACCATGCCACGAGTCAAGGGCGGCCCGCGCGAACGTCGCCGGCACAAGAAAGTTCTCAAGCAGACCAAGGGGCACCACGGCGTACGCAATCGCCTCTACCGCCGCGCCTCTGAATCACGTCTGCACGCCCTGTCGTACGCCTACGCCCACCGTCGGGAACGCAAGGGCGACATGCGCCGACTCTGGATCCAACGGATCAACGCAGCGGCACGATTGAACGGCACGACGTATAGCCGGCTGATTCACGATCTCAAGCAGGCCGGGATCGAGATTGACCGCAAGGTCCTGGCCGAAATGGCCGTGCACGACCCGGCCGGGTTCAGCTCGGTCGTTGACCAAGCCCAGGCAAAGGCCGCCTGACCAGACCCTGGTTCACCAGACACAACAACGCCCGGCTTCGCTCGTTGTCGAGCATGCCGGGCGCTGCGCCTTGCGAAAACGGTTCGACGTTCAGGCCTCGGAAGCCAAGGCGGGAGCGCCGCTGGCGTCGGCGATGATCTCCGAGTCGTCACCTTCGGGCACGTGTTGAAGCAACCAGTCTGCGGCGTCGCGGTCGCGAAGCCAGGGCAGAATCTCGGTCAGCGCCGAGAACTCACGCAGATGCAGCGCGTTTTTGATCACGTCGAACTCAATCTCGCGGTTGCGCTCGGCCCAGCCGGCCGGCAAATCGATATGCGCGTCGACGAATGCGCGAGCGGCGATCCGGGCTTCCTCAACATCGAGCCGCAAGTAGGCGCGAAGTCGTCGAGCGATGAGTTCATGGGCCCGATCTACTGACGCTGCCCCTTCGCGACGAGCCAGCGCGCGCAGCACGCGGCGCAGCTCGATCGGAGGCAGCGCGGTAGCGTCGTACAGCGCTGCACCGAGCTCCACATGGTCGCCGGCATCATTCAGCCGGTGCGTCAGATCTCCCAGATCGAATGCGCTCCCGTAGTGCTCGGACAGGTTCGGATGCACGTAGGTCATGTTCGGTCCTTCCGTGACATTCTTCCTTGCACCCAATTCTGGCACTCTCATGTAAAGAGTGCCAACCCATTGGATCGACGTAAGCGCCGAAATCAGACAACCAGTCAACACTGTCGATATCTGGAACTAGGAGTCGCGAAGGACGGCGCTGAACTGGGACTCCAGCCGCCGCACAATCCCCCGCCGCGCCTTCTCGACATCGCGGTCGGTCAGCGTCCGATCCGGAGAGCGGTAGTAGACCCGGAAGGCAAGCGACTTCGATCCGACGGGAATCTGATCGCCGCGGTAAATGTCAAACAGTTCCACCGCTTCCACGAGCCCATTGCCTGCGATTGCGGAGGCAAGATCGCCTGCAGGAGTCGACGAGTCGACGATCAACGCCAAATCCTCAACTGCAGCGGGATAAACCGAAGGCGACGACACCGTCACCTCTTCGCGCATCAGCACCGCCAGATCTCCAATCGACAGTTCCAAGGCAAAGATGTCTCCCTCGACATCGAATCGTGCGGCGACGTTTGGGCTAACCATGCCCAGCACCCCCACCTGCTTACCCCGGACATTGACGGTCGCCGACTGGCCGGTGACCAGCGCGGCGTCCTGCGCATCGGCACTCAACTGGAATTCCACTCCGAGTCCGGCGCCAAGTTGCTCGAGGATGCCCTTGGCGTCGAAGAAATCCAGTTCGCGTTCCGTCCCGCCATGGACCGTGTTGGCTGTCTCGCCGCCAAGCAGAGCAAGCGCCACCCGTTCTTCGATCGGCAGTCGTGCTGACCTGGGGCTGAATGTCTTGCCGACTTCATAGAGACCCAGACCGCCCCGAGCCTCACGCTGATTCAACGCGAATGTCCGCAGTCCCCACGGTCTCAGACTGCTGCGCATCCGTTCGCGGGCCGCGTTCATCGGGTTTTGCAGTCGTATCGACTCAGGCGCGCTTCCAGACTCGGCTGCTGTTGCAGTGATTTCGTCCTCGCCCACTGTGACGTAGGTGATGATTTCGCGCAGCCCCAGGCTGGTCAGGACGTCGCGGATACGTTCTCCAAGCACTCGTTCGGGATCGATGTCCGGATCTGGCACGGCGCCAGGGAGCGGGTGCGAGGGAAGATTGTCGTAGCCGATGATCCGGCCGATTTCCTCGACGACATCATCAGCCACAGCGATGTCGGAGCGCCAGGGGGGACAACTCACTGCGTAGCGGTCCGGCGGCAGCCAACGATTGGAGATCCCCAACGCCGACAGCAAACCGCGAACTGCTTCAACGCTGGGCTGAATGCCCAGTATCTGAGCAATCCGGCGTTGGCTCACGACTACTTGCGGCTGGTGCGTCCTACCCGGATATGTGTCGACGATCCCGCGGCAAGCGCTGCCGCCTGCAGTTTCAACAATGAGAGCCGCCGCGCGTCGAGCGGCAAGCTCCGCCAGCTCGGGATTCAGTGACTTCTCGAACCGACGACTGGCCTCGGTACCGCTTTCGGTGTGTCGGGCGCTGCTGCGGCGGATCGAGGCTTCCTGGAAATTCGCCGTCTCCAGCAGGATCGTCGTCGTTGTATCGGAAATTTCCGACTCTGCCCCGCCCATGATCCCGGCCAGTGCCACCGGCCGCTCGGCGTCAGCAATGACGAGGTCGTCCGGCTCCAGCTTCAGCTCCGACCCGTCCAGCAACTGCAGGTGCTCTCCGGGGTGAGCACGACGGACCACGATTCGGTGCTCGCGCAAGATCTCGTAGTCGAACGCGTGCAACGGCTGTCCCCACTCGAGCATCACGTAGTTGGTGACATCGACGATGTTGTTGATCGGCCGCATGCCAGCGGATGTGAGGGCGTCCTGCATCCATTGCGGCGACGGTCCAACCGTGACGCCGTCAATCACGATGGCCGTGTACCGCGGGCATCCTGCCGCGTCGTCGATCTCGACGCTGGTTCGTTGATTGGCAGCGGTCTCGGATTCTGCATAGCTCGCAAGAGGCTCGCGGACTGTGCCGTTGGTCAAGGCGGCGATTTCGCGGGCAATGCCGAGGATCGAGAAGTGATCGGGTCGATTGGGCGTCGGCTTGATGTCCAGGACGACATCGCCCAGCACATCGGCGAGCGGCGTGCCGAGCTCCGCCTCAGTGTCCAATTCGAGGATGCCCTCGTGTTCATCCGAGAGTCCGAGTTCCCGTTCCGAGCAAACCATGCCTAGCGAGGTGACGCCCCGAATCTTGCCCTTGCGTAGCTTCCGCAACTCGCGTGTATTGGGATCGAGGAGTTGCGCGCCCACGTGGGCGAAAGCCACTGTCTGCCCCGGAGCGAGATTGGGTGCGCCGCAAACGACCTGGAGCGGCTCGTCCGAGCCGAAGTCGACGGTGGCGAGTCGCAGCCGATCCGCATTGGGATGTTGTTCGACGGCTGCCACCCGAGCCACGACAACCTGATCCCAATCTGCGCCGCTGCGGCGAATCGATTCGACCTCCGCTCCGGCCATACTCAGGCGATGAGCCAGTTCCTCGACCGACAGGTTCCAGTCGACGTAGCGGGCAAGCCACTTGAGCGGGACATCCATCAGGAGGTTCCCCGAAATTGGTCGAACTCACGCAGGAAGCGCACGTTGTTGCGGTAGAAGTGACGGATATCGCGGACGCCGTATCGGAGCATGGCGACCCGTTCGACGCCCATGCCAAGTGCGAAGCCGGTGAATCGATCAGGGTCGAGTCCGGCGTCGGCGATGATCTCCGGATGGACCATGCCGCAGCCGAGCACTTCCAACCAATCACCCTGCCAGCGAACACCAAGTTCCGCGCCGGGCTCGACGAAGGGGAAGTAGTCGCAGCGGAAGCGCGTCTCAATGTCAGGAC
>VXTH01000223.1:0-4640 GCA_009837565.1 Chloroflexota bacterium
TGAGCAGCGCCTGACTCGCCTCGAACCTCGTCCGCCGGGTTCTTAGAACGTTTGCTTGACTTTGAGCCGACCCTTCGGTAGCGTGCGCAGCACGGACGTTCGCACTCCCGGCAGCGTCCACGGAGAGAGCGCATATTATGACACGTAGCACGACCGAAGACGGCCCAACCCCGATCGCCCTGGCTCCCGAGCTGGATCGCGACTCACAGGAACCGCTGCCAATGACGACCAGCAACGAACCACCCCCTGCCGTGACCGAACTGCTCGGAGACATGGAGCGCCGTTTCGGCGAAGGCGCGCTCATGCGGCTCGGCGATGCCGGCACGCGGCTGACCGTTGACGGCATCCCGACCGGCGCCCTGTCGCTGGACGTTGCGCTCGGCATCGGCGGGCTGCCGCGCGGCCGGATCGTTGAAATCTACGGGCCGGAGTCGGCCGGAAAATCGACCGTTGCGCAGCACGTGATCGCCGAAGCCCAGCGACTGGGCGGGCAGGCCGCCTACGTCGATGTCGAACACGCGCTGGACCCTGAGTTCGCCTCCAGGCTAGGCATTGACATTTCGCAGCTGCTGATCGCCCAACCCGATACGGGTGAGCAGGCGCTCGAGATCGCCGAGGCGCTGGTCCGCAGCAACGCCATTGACGTCGTCGTTGTCGACTCGGTCGCGGCGCTGGTGCCGCGAGCGGAGATTGAGGGTGAAATGGGTGATGTCCAGGTCGGCCTGCAGGCGCGCTTGATGTCTCAGGCCCTGCGCAAACTGACCGGGGTCGTTTCGCGTTCGAAAACCGTCCTGATCTTCATCAATCAGCTGCGTGAGAAGGTCGGGATCGTCTTCGGTAACCCCGAAACCACGCCTGGTGGACGCGCCCTCAAGTTCTACTCGTCAGTGCGCATCGAACTGCGCCGAGCGGAAACGCTTAAGGACGGTCAGCTGGTGATCGGTTCCCGTGTCAAGGCCAAGGTCGTCAAGAACAAAGTCGCGCCGCCGTTCCGGACGGCCGAATTCGACTTGATGTTCACGGCCAGCGAATACGGCATCTCCAAGACCGGCTGCCTGATCGATCTGGGCGTCGAGGCTGCACCCGGCGCTCCGACCAGTTCGCCCACGGTGATCAAGAAGCAGGGCACGTTCTACTCCTACGGAGAGACTCGTCTGGGCCAGGGACGCGAACGGACCAAGGCGTTCCTGCGCGAACACTCCGATATGGCAATGGAGATCGAATCTCGGATTCGCGAAGAACGCGGTCTGCCGGCGGCTGTCTCGCTCCTCGCCGAAGAAGGCGCCGGCGAACCGACGCCCATCGCCAAACCTCCTCCGAAGAAGAAGGGCCGCGCCCGGGCCAGCTAGCCAACATCACACTCGCGCTGTCTGGGAGAGGCTGCCACGTGCCTGCCATCCTGTCCGTTCGGCCAACCGGCTCCATATCAACGGTCAACTTCGACGACGGCACGTCCATCCGCTGTACGCGCGACTTCATCCGTCGATCGAACATCTCCCGCGGACAGGAAATCGATCCGGTGTTCCTCGATCGGCTGCGCGACTCGGCGGCGTCCGATCTGGCGCGCGTTCAGGCTGAACGGCTCAATCAACGTGGCCGCCTCAGCCGAAGAGAGATCGCTGTACGAATGCAGCAAGCCGGGATTCAGGAACCGCACATCGGCACAGCGCTGACCGAGCTGGTAGAGCGTGGTGAACTGGTTGACTATCACGTCGCGTTGGCGTCAACCCGACGAAACCTGAGCAGGGAACTGAGGCGGAATCCCGATTTGACCTGGTCACGGTTCCGCACCACGCACGGGCGGCGCCTGGCGCTACGTGGTTTCGGCGCCCGTGATTCAGCCCAGGCTCTGAAGCAGGCGTGGACAGAACTGACAGAGGCCTCACTGGCGCGCGGTCGCTGAGCCGCGTACCCTGCTAGATAGAGAACACCCGAAGGCCACTCGCTGGCTTGGAACCCGGCGACAAGGCAGAGCGAACCAAACAACCATGGCAGGCAATGCACGAGCAATGCCAATTCAATTGAGTCGAGGACACTATGTGGGGAGCCCTGATGAGGCTCCTGCGCGGCGGGCCCGATCCCCGAGACGAGGCCACGCTCGAGGCCGAACGCATCATTCAACAGGCCCAGGAACGGGCCGAACGAGAGGCGCGTGATCGGCTAGAAGAAGCGCGGGAGCGAGCGCAAGCGGAACGAGACGACATTCTGGCCGACGCCCGAGATGCGCGGGCCGATCTACAACGAGCCGAAGATCGGCTCGACCGGCGCGAATCCTCCCTTGAGGATCGTGTCAAGTCTCTGGACCAGCGTGACTCGAAGCTCAATCGAGAACGCCAGCAATTGGACCAGCGAAACTCGGACCTCGACAAGCTTGAGGCCGAGCACGACCAGCGGCTGCAAGAGGTCTCGAATCTCACCCGAGAAGAGGCTCGCGCGGTGATCTTTGAACAGGTCGAGCGCGAGGTCGCCGACGAGTCGGGCAGACTCGTCCGCGAAGCCGAGCAAAAGGCCAAGGACGAGGCGGAAGCGCGTGCGCGGAAGATTGTCGCAACGGCAATCCAGCGTGTCGCATCCGAGGTCACGACCGAATCCACCGTTTCGGTCGTGCAGATTCCGTCCGATGAGATGAAGGGCCGAATCATCGGCCGCGAAGGCCGCAACATTCGGGCGCTGGAGTCGGCCCTTGGTTGCGATCTGATCATCGACGACACACCCGATGTGGTCACAGTATCGGGCTTCGATCCGGTCCGCCGCGAGGTCGGCCGGATGTCGCTGAGCCGGTTGGTTTCCGACGGTCGGATTCATCCCACCCGGATCGAGGAGACCGTCGCCAAGGCGCAGCGCGACGTGGACCGCATCATCCGCGACGCGGGAGAAGAGGCGGCAATCGAAGCTCACTGCAGCGGATTGCCGCGGGAAATGTTGGATATCTTCGGCCGGCTGCGCTTCCGCACCAGCTATGGACAGAACCAACTCCGCCACGCGGTTGAGACGGCTCACATTGGCGCGATGATTGCCCAGGAAATCCACGCGGACGTCGAAATCACGCGCCGCGGATCGCTGCTGCATGACGTCGGTAAGGCGATCGATCACGAGGTCGAGGGCACGCACGCGATCATCGGCGGTGACCTGGCGCGTCGGTTCAAGATGTCCGAGGAGATCGCCCACTGCATCGAGGCGCACCACGACGAAGTCGAACTGCGAACGGTCGAGGCGATCATCGTGCAGATGGCCGACGCCATATCCGGCGGACGACCGGGTGCGCGGCGCGAGTCGGTGGAGCGCTACATCGAGCGTCTGCGATCGCTCGAAGACATCGCCACGTCCTTCGAGGGGGTGGGTCAGGCCTATGCAATCCAGGCCGGTCGCGAGGTGCGCGTCGTCGTCGACCCGCGGGAAATCGACGACCTCGGCGCCATGAGGCTGGCGCGGGACATCTCGAAACAGATCGAGGAGTCGCTGCAGTATCCCGGCCAGATTCGTGTGACCGTCCTGCGGGAGACCCGTGCCGCGGAGTACGCGCGCTAGAACCATACGAGCCGAATGGCGCGCCTCGACCTGCACCTGCACAGCACTTGCTCCGACGGGACAAAGCCTCCCGAATGGGTCGTGCGGCAGGCCGCAGCGAACGGCGCCGAACTGATCGCTCTGACCGATCACGACACACTTGCCGGCGTGGAGGACGCCCAGAGCGCCGGCCAGCGATGCGGCATCGAGGTTGTCGGCGGCGTAGAAATCGGCGTCCACGATCCCGACCTGGGCGAACTGCACGTCCTGGGATATTTCGCCCCGGGCGCAGCGCTCGACGAGCTCGAACAACAACTCCGCGCGTATCAAGATGAACGCGAGACCCGCGCCAGACGGACTGTCGAGCGACTGAGTCAACTGGGTGCGCCGCTCGACTACGAAACGGTGACCCGCATCGCGGACGGCGCCTCGGTTGGGCGACCGCACATCGCCCGAGCCCTGGTCGAGGCCGGACACGTTGAGTCGGTGCAGGAGGCGTTCGATCGCTTTCTGCGCAATGACGGACCGGCGTTCGTGCCGCGAACGCTGCTCAGCCTGTCTGACTCGGTGGACATGATCCACAGGAATGGGGGATTCTCCTCGTTGGCGCATCCGACCCGATATGGCGATCCGCTTGCGGCCACAGCTGCCTTCGCTGCCGCGGGCGGCAATGGGCTTGAGATCTACTACCGCAACGACTCACCCGACGAAATCGCGAATGGCGAACAGCAGGCGCAGCGACTGGGCCTGATTCCAACCGTGGGCTCCGACTTTCATGGACTACATCCAGGTGAGCTTCAACCGGGCACGATTCCGATGCCCGACCACCAGTCCGCGCGCCTCATGCAGCTCCTGAAGGACCTCTCGCCATGACCGACCTGCAACTGCCGCTTGACGTGCGAGCGATTCAACAGATCATTCCGCATCGCTTTCCGATCCTGCTGGTTGACCGAATCGTCGAGCTGGAGCCCGGTCAGCGCGCCGTCGGACTGAAGAATGTATCGACGAACGAGTGGTTCTTCGAAGGCCACTTCCCCGGCAACCCGATCATGCCGGGCGTGTTGATCGTCGAGGCGCTGGCCCAGACCGGCGCCGTCGCGGCGCTATCGGCAGAGGAGTTCGCTGGCAAACTG
>VXTH01000114.1:0-4597 GCA_009837565.1 Chloroflexota bacterium
CACAACCAACCGCGGCAGCGCCGCCAGCAACAGCGACGACCAACAGTCCCAGCAGCCGGTTCACGCTATCGTTCCCTCGACGGCTCTCATCTCATCCACCCTATCGGCCGCTCATGGCTGATGGCGCACGTGGCCGTGCAGAAGCGACGCCTCAATACCACGCTCGAGCACGACATCTACATCCCTGGTGGCTCGTAACGTTGCATCTGCTCCTCCTACTCGACGAGCTTCTCCTGCTTCGGCTCAGCCTATCTCAGCGCTGGTCAGCGCTACGTTCTGCGCGCGTCACCGTACTCCTTCAGCCACGACCGACGGTGGGGTTGCCAACCGCATGGCGCGACACCAGCGCCTCTCCTTTATCTCGGTGCGAAAGCACTGGGGTCGCCGCCCAGCTGTGTACACCACATTGCGGTTCGCAGACGCGACGATAGACAGCGCAGGCCTCAATGTCCATCGGAGCGCTACAGCTCCAGCCGGAAGCGAATCTCGAAGGTTCTTGATTTTGTCCAGTTTGGTGGGCGTAACGCTACCGAACTGCGAACCTTCGTTTGGGAGGTTGGACTGTAAAGGCGGGAGGACACCCCCTGTTCTGACCCTCGGCGTGGTTGGGGCCAGCTGCTCGTGGTTCATCAGGAGTGAGTCCAAAAGCTGGTGTCTCATCGGTCTACTCGTCGCAACTGAATGAACCGGCTGCCCTCGACGCCATCCAACGCCGAGACGAAGGTGGCGTTTCCGCCGGGAATCTCCCAATAGGTCCCATCCGGCATCTCAAACACGGCCCCGTTGAAGGCGCCGTCGCCGAGTTCTTCCTCTGACGCCACCGCGGACAAGTCGAGCATGCTCTCAACCAGGACGTGTTTGCGCGGCGTGACGCTCGCGAACGCCCTCTTGCGAACGTCACTCTGACGCGCGATCCGTTCAGCACTTCTCGCGATCTTCTCGAGGTCGCGTCGCACGTCGCGCATTTCTTCATGGAGGGGGTGCAGCTTAGCGAAGTGCGGGTCGCGTCCTTCACTGTCGAGCATCCTCACCGCAGAAGCGAACGCGGCACCCTCCATGTCGCGCGCCCTGTCGCCGAGCTTGAGAAGAGGCCACACCAACAGCTCAACCACTATCGAACCCAGAAGATCGAGTGCCCAACCGGATAACCGGTATGCGCCGAGCGCGATCGCCGCCAACACCACACCGCCCGCTGCCTCTCCTTCCGGCGCCAGCTTGCTCAGTCCGAATGCCATCGCGCCAATGGCAACTAGCCATATCGCGGCGAAGACGTGTAGGCGCCACTTCGTAGCCAACCCACGTATTGTCTCTGTCAGTCCGTCCGTCAGTCGCATGGCTGCATCCTAGTTCGAACCGGAGCAACAACGTATCAGGGAGGGCGTTCTCTACGACGTGCGCGAACCGGAGCGACGATACAGGGAAGATGCCGGTGGCTTCTCTCCCGCGCAGGGTCTCGCGCGTCCTCTCAGTGGTTCTTCAGTGCCGCTCAAGGAACTCGAAGCACAGATCGCGAGGCGGTGCACCGAGGGCATCGGTCGCCTGATCCGCGGCCTGGATCGGTCTAGCTAGGACTCTGCTAGCGAGTTGCCATGGCTTGTCAGCGCTGCTGCGGGAGAGTTGGTAGCGATGCACACAAAGTGTGGCGATTCTCGTGGACTGAGAAACTCACCCCCTCACAAAGATGCGAGGCTGCCGACCAGCGACAGGACGCTACGTCTCCGTCGCCGAAACGAATGAGATGAGTTCCCCCAGAGAGTGCGCCCAAAACAAGGTGAGTCCCCGATCCTGCGCTTCGACGAGATGCCTGATACCGAACACACCGCTCAACACGGCGACGGGCACCACGTTGTTCCGACCGAGGTCGTCGATCCAGACTCTCGCCTTGACGGCCGCGTCGTTCGTGAGGCGTTTGATTGAGTTGAGTTCCGAGTTGCTGACCTTGCACTCGATCGGCATGATGCGACCGTCCCACATCCGTACGACGATATCCGCCTTCCTCGATGCTCCGACGACGCACTCTCCGGTGAAGCGTCCTACGTCCGGGGCCGCGAATACAGTCGGTATGGGGCGAGGCGGCTCTTCGACGAAGCCCGCATCGGCGAGCCAGGACTTGACCAGCGCCTCCTGCCGCTGCGGAGCATGGGTTTGCCTGCCCGTGCGCACCCGCTGCGAGGCGATCAGCGCGGCGGTGGCGACCACCGCGATCCGGCGCTCCTCCGCACTTGGCTGCCGATGCTCTGCAACCCAGGCGAAGCGTTCACGGTCGAGACCGCGCAGGATGGTCTCGACGGCCCGGAGCGCGGATCCCGGGTCGGCTCTGATGCTCGCCGGTGTGAGCCGCGCATCAGCCAGCACGCGTAGATCGTCAGCGGACACCGGTGGCCCCGCCAGGTAGCGAGCGGTGTAGAGGAGATCCTCATCTGCGAGCACGGCCGACGCTTCCATCGCCAGCGCCGCCAGATCGTCAGTACTGCTCAACAACCGCTCGATCGCCGTCTGATAGTGAGCGAAGTTCTCGAGGTACGCGCCCAACGACTCGCCGATGCGCTCGTCCCGGAACCGCTCGATCGCCAGTTGCCGATCGGCCTCGAGCCGCTGCTCATCCCATCGCGGTGGGTGAGCCGGCATTCAGTCCTCCAGCAGGCGCTCGACGGACGGCACCGGAATGCGTTCCATCTCCCGCGGCTCGAACTTGACGAGGCCGCCTGCGTACGTTCGGCCCATCTC
The DNA here is from genome assembly GCA_009837565.1 of Chloroflexota bacterium. GTDB lineage: Bacteria > Chloroflexota > Dehalococcoidia > Bin125 > Bin125 > Bin125. The sequence goes on from VXTH01000114.1 coordinate 2,728, forward strand.
CGGGCGCACCGCGGTGCGCAGCGCCTCAGCAAGCCGATCCAAGGCGCGGCCTTGAAGCGGTTCGCGTGGATAGATTCCGTGCGCGATGTTGATGTGGCGCGCGCCTGCGACGTTGCGAACGAATGCCGGCGGTCGCCGAGCCATGTATGTGGCGAGCAGCGGGGCGGGTTCCCGCAGCCCGACGGACCACCAGGCACGCCGGTTCCTGGCGACGTAGCCGTCCGGGACGCCGGCAGCCCGTGCGGAATCGAGGAACGCTTCTACACCGGGCCGCTCCTCGGCATCAAGTTCATCAAGATCGGCGGGTAGGTCGATGACGCGGCGAAGCTCAGCCGTGGACTCCAGCCTGTTGTCAGCGTCTATCAGCTCGCGTGCGCGGGTCACGGACGGCAACAGGTATCGTTCGGGCACGGGCGTGTCAGCATCTGCCGGCACCACCCAGGTCGCATTCGAGCCGGTCACTTGCCCACGATGTACCCGGCAGATCTCGCCGAGTTCGACGTAGCCGTCCGGCATTGCGGATGCACTGCGCAAGAGCGGAATCCATCGCCTTGCCTGCTCAAGCCGGTCGCGGGCCACGGTCTGCCCGCCCTGTAGGGGCGCAAGGCTTGCCACTTCGCCGACCTCTCGCATCTGCATCGAACCGGGGCGTTTCCCAACCTCAAAGCATGTGACCACCGCTGTCGTGACGGCACCATCAAACGGGGTTTCTGTCGCTTGGAGGATGTGTACTGAGTGGCCGCCAAGCCCGTCAAGCAGAAGCGAGCGAACCATCTCGCCATAGTTCACGTCGAGCCACTCGGAACTTGTGACGAAGCAACCGACATCGCCCTGCTGCCCGTGGAGCGCCGTGGCAAGGAAGAAATGGGCGTGAAGCCCGGCCAGTCCGGAGAACGGTGTCCCTACTCTTCCGCTGGCATCTCGCCCCCATGCCTTCACCTCGCTCGCGAGTTCATGGTGCCGCACGTACGGCGGATTGCCGATGAAGGCGGTGCAACCGTCGTGTCCGGGCAGCGAGAGTCGCAGGTAGTCAGCATTGAGGACCCTCACCTGCGGGATGCCCCCTAACGCGGCGAGCCCCCCGCGCGTCAAGAGGGTCGCCAACGGGTCGCTGTCCACCGCGATGATCTCTGCGCCGCTCCGTCGGGCAACCTCGAATGTGAAGCGCCCGCTTCCACAGCCAGCGTCGACGACCCTCGTCACGGATCGGTCAAGCACCCAGTCCACCATCGGTCGCGTGATCGACATCGGTGTGAGGATCTGGCCGAGTGCCCGGCGCTGAAGTCGTAATCTCGCCGCGACCAGCCGATCTCCTAGGGGGTCGCCTCCGGCACAGACCGCGTCGGCGGTCTCTCTGACCTCATCGCGAGATGGACTTGGCCCGATTGCTGCCGAACCAGCGAGGCGCTGCTCGTCGATCGTCAGCGAACCACCTACAGCCAGTCCGCCGAGAGCAATCGCCAGCCTGGCTAATCCCAGTTCAGCGTCGGTCCACTCTCGACTTGAGGCTGGCACGGGGTCCCACTCAATCGTTCACTCGACTGGGAGTATTGTACGTCGCTTGCGCGAGACTGTAGGGCAACGGAGCGGCCTGAGGTGGTTACGACCAGGGTATCCCGATCAACCATCCGCTGAGGAGTAGGGCTGACTCGGCGTTCAGGCGCGCCGGTGGCACGCGCGCATTTGCTTCTGGTCGTACGCGAGATTCCGCGGATTCTAGTGCTTGCTGGTTCCGGCAGACATCGCATGCTTGCGTCGGCCTCTCTGTCGATAGGACCCTCCGCAGCTTCCTCGCGACAAACCTGCTGAACCGCGACTTCTCAGGCTTGCAACGACTCGACCAGCAGTAGTCGGTCACGCTCTGCGGACT
>VXTH01000218.1:0-4590 GCA_009837565.1 Chloroflexota bacterium
GCGCGAGGAACTGCTGGACGTCGAGTGTGAGTTGGGCGGCCCTGCTGTGCTTAGCTGGCGAGCCTACGGCGCCGGTAACATCGACGCCAGCGACGCCCGTCTCATCGACGACCCGCTGCCCTGGGGCGGCGGCCCGGGACGCGGGATGCCTCACATTCAGGGAGAACTCGACCGTTGGTCGCGGGCCAACGCCGGCGAGGTGATCCCGAATGTGATGACGCCGTTGAGCTGGTCGGTGATCGCCGACGCCCTGGATCGCGGCTTCCACGCTCCCTGGGGCGATTGGACGGAAGGACGGCGGTTTGTCGCCCTGTACGACGGCTACGCCTACTTCAACATCGGCCTGATGATGGAGATCATCCAGACCCGCCTGGGGCTGACCGGCACACATTTCCTCGAGGCCGTCGGCGGGCCGGAAGCGGCCGAAGTCGTTCGTCCCGGCGGGAACGGACAACGTTCCACGAAGATTCAATGGTTCACGATGTTGGGGCAGCTTCCCTTCATGATCCGTTGGTTGCGCGACCAGGATCAGTTGCCCAAAATCTGGCCGGCCGAGCGGCAATCCTGCGAAGACGAACGCGACCGACTCAGGTCGCTCGACAAAGCCAACCTGTCCGATCGAGAAATCTTCCGAGAGCTGTCGCGCTCCAGTGCGGAAAGCGAACGCCAGACCATCTTCCTCATGCGCGCCCAGTCGGCCGTGTTCAGCGCCGCTCAGGGCCTGCTCTGGGCGACCGACCGCTGGCTCGGCTCGAACCAGCGCAGACTGTCCCTTGGGGTGATGCAGGGACTGCCGGGGATCCGGACTCAGGAGGGCAACATCGCACTCCGGCGCGTGGCCCAGCGTGCAGCGCAGGACGCACAGGCCACCAGCTTCGTCCGAGACGAAGACGCCGGCAGTCTTTGGGGCGCGGTCCACAGCGACCGTATGCCGGACGTGATCGCGTGGCTGCGTGACGACCTCGATGAATTCATGGCTGAGTATGGCCATCGCGCTGCGGGAGAGCTTGAGGCGGCGGAACCGCGTTGGGTCGAGCAGCCAGAACTGATCCTCGACACCTTCCGCGACTATGTGCTGCACCCGGAGAGAAACGATCCGGAGGAGTTCATCGAACGCCAACAGGCCGCACGCCGCGACGCCGAAGTGGAGATCCAGGAGCGTCTCTATCGACATCCCATGGGACGCCTGCGCTGGCGCCTGTTTCGAGCGCAGATTACGCAGGCCCGCCGCCTCCAGCCGCTACGCGAGAATCCCAAGTTCACGCTGTTGGAACTCTCGCTGCAACAGAGACTCTTGTGGCGCGAGCTCGCCGACCGTTGGATCGAACGAGGGCTGATCGACGATCCCGACGATGTCTACTACCTGCTGTTCGAGGAGTTGGCGACACTCACACGACGTTCTGGCGACCCAATGATTGCCGCTCGGATGCGCAGCCGCATCCGACGTCGCCGATTGCAATTCGAGGAGTGGAAGAAGTCGCAGGCGCCGCCCTTACGCGATCGATACGGCGATCCGATCACTGCCGCGTCCGCTGAAACAGCAGAAGAGTCGTTTGCAGAAAACCAGATTGACGATCCGGAAACTGGGGCTGAACAGGACCCAGATCTGCCGCTAACACTACGCGGCATTGCTGCATCGACCGGCGAGGCTGAGGGCCGAGCTCACGTCGCCGAGAACGCCGCAACTGGTCGCGAGTTGACGCCCGGACAGATCCTCGTCGCTCGTTTCACCGATCCGGGCTGGACGCCAATCTTCCCGCTCGCCGCTGCCGTCGTGACGGAAATCGGTGGCGTGCTGAGCCACGGAGCGATCGTCGCCCGAGAGTTCGGCATCCCCGCGGTAGTCAACGTGCAGAAAGCCACGCAGCAGATTCGCTCCGGGGACCTGCTCAGGGTCGACGGATCCAGCGGTCAGGTGACAATCGTCGAGCGGGCGTAAAATCGGTCCGAAACCTCCTAACCGACACCTAACAGATGGCCGGCACAATTGGCCAGCCAGCCGATCTTCCATAGACAAAGGCAATCACGTCCATAGAAATTCAAGGTCTTTGCCGACCATTTGACGATATGCCGTTAGCGTGTTGCTCACCGTGTTAGTTCTGTGTAGCTAAGCAAGACTTGAAGGACTGAATGATGAAATCACGATTGATGTGGCTGGTGCTCGGGATTGGATTGACGGCCGCTGTGATGGGAAGTGTCTGGGCCGCAACCTCCGGAGAGGTGGAGGTGCGGGTGAATGCCCGCCACCTCGAAGACGGCCGAGTCGAGGTCGCTGTTCAACAGCATGACGGAGACAGCTGGGGAGATCGCCAACGGCCCGACTCTCGATTCGTGCCCGCCGGCGCTCAGGCGAACCACTGGTACTCCAGTAGCGCAGTCTCAATCGAGGTCCCCGTTCCCGAGGATGAGTTGTTCTGCCTGGTCACGCATGCCCAGCCCGGTGACGATGGGTTCTGGACCTACAAGTTCGAAGCCATGGCCCACCGTTGGGACGTCTATCACGATGGCATCACCGTCCAGGTGAAGCACGGAGCGACGCCCCAGATCCAGGCTCAGATGCTCCAACAGTGCCTTGACGACGGGGCAACCGCGGTGGGCTCTTCGCTCGCAGATCCGGATCCCCTCAGGGAGGTCCTGTTGTCTGCTGTAGACGAAGGCATCACTGTGGTCACCTTCAACTCCGGCCTTCAGGACTACAAGTCCGTCGGCTCTTCTCGACACGTCAGTGTGAATGAGCCGGAAACCGGCAGACAGGTCGGTGCGTTGCTCGTCGAGCGTGGCGTCACCGGCAACGTCGCATGCGTCATCCATGAGGCTCGCAACGTCGGCCTCGACGAGCGCTGCGACGGCCTCGAAGAGGGCTACACCAACGGTTCAATCGAGCGCTTCCATGTCACCGGCGTGGGAGACATCGAAGCGACAAAGGACGACCTGAGAGAACGACTCGTGGGCGAAGATGGTGAGCCCCTGTTCGGCGGTGTCGTCACCCTGAACTCCGACATCGGCAGCGCCGCCCTCGCCGTCGTGCGTGACACGGGCGCCGACATCGCAATCGCCACGTTCGACGAAAATCGAGAGGTGCTCGAGGCGATCAGGGACGGCGAAATCCTCTTCTCGGTTGATACCGTGCCGCAGTACCAGGCCTTTTACGCGCTGAGTTCGATGCTGCAGCTCGCCCGCACGATTCCGCGAATCCTCGAGCTCTACAAGGTCGACGATCCTCACGCTCTGCTGTCTCAGTTGCCTGTCTTGCTCGGACCGCGCCTGTACACCTCGGACAATGCGCGCGAGTGGCTGCAGACCGTCTACGGAACCGACCGTTCCGTGATCACCACGGAAGTGGATGACAACTAGCAGGACTAGTAGGAACGCGGCATTGCTCGAACCGTCACGCCAATGGCGCTGACGGTTCGAGCAGCGTTCTGGTCTGACCATCCACCAGCAGCGGCATGTAGTCCCAGTCGGCAAGCAACAAGGGATCGATTCCACGCAGCGCAGTGGTGACCAGTTCCCGGTCCAGGCTGTTGGCCAGTGTGACCATCGACGCGATGCAGAAACCGCTCGCGCCGCCGATCACCTCCTCCGCCTCACGCAGCGAGCGACGCATCAGTCGCCGGACCATGCGCCCATCAACGACCGACGTCGGTGGCGCGCAAACGACGATCGGCTCTTCGACGCCACCGAGACGCTGAATTCGCCAGGTGTCCTCGCCCTTGACCGTCGTCGCCACGCCTTCCTTGCGGATGCCGTTGGCGACGAGGACAAGGAAATCGACCATCTGCGTGACCTTCTGCTCATCTTCGGGCAGGCGATAAATGTTGGAGGCGTCGAGCTGGTACTCGCCCATCACCTGGTTCGTGAAACGAGCCCATTGCTGCGAAAGCCCGCCCAGCACGCTCATGTATGAGCCGTCGCTGCCCGTCTTTCGCACCGCGACGTCGACCTTGAACGTCACTTCGCCCTTCTCGCCGACCTCCAGGTCGCGGGCCGCATCGGCGATCTGTCCGGCCGCATGATCGGCGTCGTCCGGAAGTGGCGCGCCGGGGGGGACCCAGAGCACCAGATCACGGCCGCCGTACGCATGCAGCCGTTCCTCCAGCCCAACTTTGCGTGCGAGCGTCGGACCGTCGCCTTGTAGTGCCGCGAGATCGAACAGGGGGCAGGCCGCCATGAACCCGCTTGAGCCGTTGGCGCTGAACGCTGTCGCCAACGAGCCCGCAACCGGGGGCTCAAACGACACCTCAGACGCGCCGGTTGCAACCAACGCGTCGCGAGTCATGGCTGCCGCCAGGAGCGTCAATTGCTGCCGTGGATCCATGGCAGGCAGCCTATCGCAGGTCCGGCACAGGTCCGGCACAGGTCCCGCCCGCTACCAGAACAGCAGCCCCGCAAGGGCGCCCGTCATGCAGGTCGCCATCGTGCCCGCCATGATCGACTTGAGCCCAAGCTGCGCCAGTTCGCCACGACGCTCGGGCACGATGGCCGCCAGACCGCCGATCAGAATGCCGGCGCTGCCGAAGTTGGCAAATCCGCAGATGGCGTATGTCATGATGAACGCGATCTTCTCGCTCAATGCACCTTTGGGCAGAT
>VXTH01000076.1:0-1031 GCA_009837565.1 Chloroflexota bacterium
CGGCACCCAGAATCTGCCCAACATCCAGGCGATGCCAGCGCAAACCCTTAGCAGTTACCTGATCCTGACACACGACCAGGTGATCATGACCGAGGCGGCCGTGCGGCGCTGCGAAGCGCTCTGGGGCCTCAATCGCGAGGGGGATGGAAGTGCCTAAGGACATTCACCCCTTCGCTGTCGTCCGCCAGCCGATCATCACCGAAAAATCAACGGAGCTGGCTGAGCAGGGCAAGTACGTGTTCGAGGTTGACCCCCGTGCGAACAAGCTGCAGATCAGGGAGGCGATTGAAATCGTCTTCTCGGTCCAGGTGCGAAAGGTCAATGTGATCAACGTCCGCGGCGCAACGCGGCGGATTGGCCGCGGACGGCCTGGCCGCGAGCGCGACTGGAAAAAGGCGATCATTACCCTCGCAGAGGGCTATGAGATCCGCCTGTTTGAGGGGGTCTGACGTGGCTATCAAGAACTACAAGCCGACCTCCCCGGGACGACGCAACTCCTCAGGTCATGCCTTCGAAGAAATCACAAAGAAGAAGCCTGAGAAAAGCCTGCTCGCTCCGCTGAAGAAGAAGTCCGGTCGCAACAACAAGGGTCGGATCACCGTCCGACATCGCGGTGGCGGACACAAGCGCCGCTACCGGGTCATCGACTGGAAGCGCCGCGACCGCATTGGCATTGAAGGCCGAGTCGCCGCGATTGAATACGACCCAAACCGCACCGCGCGAATTGCGCTGATCTTCTACACGGACGGCGTCAAGCGGTACATCGTCGCGCCTAACGGACTGAGGGTCGATGACCGAGTGATGTCGGGACCCGACGCTCCAATCCGCGTCGGCAACGCGCTGCCGATGTCCGCCATTCCGAATGGCACCCAGGTGCACAATGTGGAACTGACCGAGGGTCGCGGAGCGCAGATGGTGCGGTCGGCTGGCGCATCTGCGCAGATCATGGCCAAGGAAGGCAACTACACGCTGCTGCGACTGCCTTCGGGGGAAATGCGACGTGTCCGTTCGGTTTGCTACGCCACAATCGG
>VXTH01000076.1:1041-1539 GCA_009837565.1 Chloroflexota bacterium
CTCAAACATCAAGCTCGGCAAAGCCGGACGCAACCGTCACCGTGGACGCCGACCGCAGGTTCGCGGCTCGGTTATGAACCCGGTTGACCACCCACATGGAGGTGGCGAGGGTAAGGCGCCAATTGGGCTGCCTGGTCCGAAGTCTCCCTGGGGCTGGTACACCCTGGGCCGCCGCACCCGCGGCAAGAAACAATCCGACAAGTACATCGTTCGCCGTCGCGGTCGACGGCGCTAAGGCAAAGATCGAGGTTCCGCGCGATGTCACGTTCAACGAAAAAAGGTCCGTACGTGGACCACAAGCTGATGCAGAAGGTGCAGCGTGTGCGCGCCTCAGGCGCGCGTACCGTGATTCAGACCTGGGCCCGCCCGTCGACGATCGTGCCCGAGATGGTCGGTTTGACGATCGCGGTACATGATGGGCGTCGACACGTGCCGGTGTTCGTCACGGAAAACATGGTTGGGCACAAACTGGGCGAGTTCGCGCGAACGCGCACCTTC
>VXTH01000076.1:1549-4546 GCA_009837565.1 Chloroflexota bacterium
GCTGTGGCCAATGCCGAGAACAATTACGGACTCGATGCCCGCGACCTCCACATCCGGGAGATCCACGCCGGCGACGGGCGCACGCTGCGCCGCTTCAGGGCCAAGGCGCGTGGACGGGTCGGTCGAATTCTGAAACGGACCGCGCACATCACCGTCGTCGTGTCCGACGGCAATGACGAGTAGGGACACGGAGGACGGGACACAGCTATGGGCCAGAAAGTACACCCGACCAGCTTCCGTATCGGCACCATCTACGAATGGCGCTCGCAGTGGTATTCCGACAAGCAATACGCCGAGTTGCTGGCCGAGGATCGCAAAATCCGGGACTTCATCAACGACCGCATGAGCGAAGCGATGATCTCGCGCATCGACATCGAGCGCAACGCGAACCAACTCGGTGTCAAGCTGCACACAGCCAAGCCAGGCATCGTGATCGGCAGAGGCGGACAGAACGTCGAGGAGTTGCGTCGCGACCTTGAAACGCTGATTTCCCGGCCGATTCGGCTGCGTGTTGACGTTTCCGAGATTCGGGTGCCAGAGCTGGATGCTCAGCTGGTGGCACGCAACGTGGCCGAGCAGATGGAACGGCGAATCGCCTTCCGCCGCGCGATCAAACAGGCAGTGCAGCGCACCATGCAGCGCGGAGCCGAAGGCGCCAAGATCATCATTTCCGGCCGCCTGGGCGGCGCCGAAATGTCGCGCAAGGCCCAGGAAATGTCCGGACGAGTCCCATTGCACACCTTGCGAGCGGACATCGACTACGGCTTCGCTGAAGCGAAGACGGTGTTCGGTCGGATCGGCGTCAAGGTCTGGATCTACAAGGGCGAGATATTGCCTTTTGAAGCGGAAACCGAGACATCAGGCGGACCCGCGCAGGCTATTGAACCAGCCGCTGCCGCCAGGCGGGGAGGCCGCTGATGCTGCAGCCCAGACGAGTCAAGTGGCGCAAGCATCACCGTGGCCGACGCCGCGGTATGGCGCAGTCGGGAAACTCTGTTGCATTCGGCGAGATCGGACTCCAGTCCCTCGACGCTGCATGGGTGGATGGACGCCAGATCGAGGCCGCTCGCCGGGCGATTACGCACTACGTCAAGCGCGGCGGCAAGGTGTGGATTCGGGTGTTCCCGGATAAGTCGGTCACCCAGAAGCCGGCCGAAACTCGGATGGGCAAGGGTAAGGGTGCCCCCGAGAAGTGGGTCGCCGTGGTCAAGCCCGGACGCGTGCTGTTTGAACTCGCCGGCGTGCCCGAAGCGGATGCTCGGGAGGCGTTGCGACGCGCCAGCCACAAGCTGCCGGTGCGTACGCGTGTCGTCGTGCGAGAGGCGGAGGTGGTCTGACCATGCCCAATGCACTGGCCGACGAAGCCCGATCCATGACCGACAGCGAACTGGGCGAGGCGATTAACGAAGCCTACCGCGAGGTCTTCAACCTGCAGTTCCAGCGCGGTACCCGACAACTGCAGAACCCAATGGCCATGCGACAGGCGCGCCGCCAGGTCGCGCGGCTGCGCACCATCCTGCGCGAACGCCAGCTGGCCGAAGCGGCTGGCACACCGATCGAACCACTGGCCCGCGTCGCCGACGTCGAGGAAGTCGACGAGCTTGAAGAACCAGCCGAGTCCGTCGAGCAACCCGACGACGCGGCGAGCGAGGAAGAGTAGCCAATGGCCCGCAAACGACGTGTCGGGGTCGCCGTCGCAGATGCGCGCCACAAGACCGTGTCGGTGCGTGTCGAGCGCACGGTGCGTCACCCGCTCTACAAGAAAATCATGCGCCGTCGCAAGCGCTACCTGGCACACGATGAAGGTAACGACTGCAAGATCGGCGACTCGGTATTGATCGAGGAATGCCGCCCACTGTCGAAGCGCAAGTCTTGGCGCGTGGTCGAGGTTCTCGAACGCCGGGTCGTGGCCGAGATTCAACCACAGGAGATCGGCGCTCCTTCGCTCGAACAGGCGGCCGACGATGTCGCAGACGCTGCGGCGGATAGCGAGGATTCCGAGTGATCCAGCAGGAATCTTCGCTGCGCGTCGCCGACAATTCCGGCGCCCGGGTGCTCAAGTGCATTCGCGTGCTCGGTGGCACCAAGCGGCGCTATGCGTCAGTCGGCGACACCATTGTGGCGACCGTCAAACAGGCCGACCCGGGTCGCGAGATCCGCGCCGGTCAGGTCGTGCGGGCGGTCATCGTGCGCGTGGCCAAGCAATATAGGCGGGTCGACGGCTCGTACATTCGCTTCGACGACAACGCGGCGGTCATCCTGGCCGCCGACGGTCAGAATCCGACCGGTACCCGAATCCTCGGGCCGGTCGCCCGCGAGCTGCGGGAGCGCGACTTCATGCGCATCGTTTCGCTCGCCCCGGAGGTGGTCTAGATGCGACGCGTCCAACGAGACGATCTGGTCCAGGTCCGTGCCGGCAAGGATCGGGGACGTCGTGGCCAGGTCCGTCAGGTGTTCCCCAAGAACAACCGCCTGATCGTGACCGGCGTCAACATGGTCAAACGCCACATGCAACCGACCCAGATGGGAGCGCCTGCCGGGATCATCGAGCGCGAAGCAGCGTTGCATGAGTCCAACGTAAGTGTCGTTTGCCCTGTTTGCGACCTCCCGTCGCGGGTGAGCTTCCGCGTCCGCGCCGATGGCGTCAAGACCCGCGTTTGCCGTAAGTGCGATGGGGATATCGACTGATGAAAACGAACGGTACGGCGTCGGCTCCGCGCCTGAAGCAGCGCTTCAACGACGAGATCGCTCCTCGGCTATTCGAGGAATTCAGCTTCGAGAACGTGATGCAGGTGCCGCGAGTGGTCAAGGTCGTCGTCAACTCCGGTGTGGGCGAATCTTTGGGTCCAGGAGGCGCGGCCATCCTCGAGAACTGCGTCGCCGACATGACCACCATCTGCGGTCAGAAGCCGGTCGTCAACAAGGCGAAGAAATCGATCGCCAACTTCAAGTTGCGAGAAGGCAACAACGTCGGCGTGTCCTGCACGCTGCGAGGGG
>VXTH01000293.1:0-4525 GCA_009837565.1 Chloroflexota bacterium
TGGCGTTGGGCGCGGCGGCCGGCGCGACATCGGAGATTCGGCTCGGCACCAGCATCTGCCTGGTCACGGAGCACGAGCCGATCGCGCTGGCCAAGCAGGTCGCCTCGCTCGACTTCATCTCGGGCGGCCGCTTCGAGTTCGGCATCGGCGCGGGCTGGCTGGCCGAGGAAATGGAGCCACTCGGGGTCAGCTTCAAGGATCGTTGGAAGGTGACCCAACAGCGCATCGAGGCGATGAAGGTGATGTGGACGGAGGAGATCGCGGAGTATCACTCCGAGTTCGTCGACATCCCGCGCACCCACGTGATCCCGAAGCCGGTGCAGAACCCGCACCCACCGATCCTGATGGGCGCGGGCAGCAAGTGGGCGCGTCAGCGCTTGGTCGACTGGTGCGACGGCTGGCTGCCGAACATTCCCGCGCCCGGTTTCGTCGAGCGCGCAATGCAGGACATCAAATCCCGCGCCGAACTGGCCGGACGCGACTTCGATTCGATTTCAATCAACGTCTTCCCGGCGATCGAGGACGCGCTGCCCGAGTACGAGCGACTCGGCGTTGACCGCGTGGTCTTTGGTCTGCCCCACGCAGGGGCGGACGAGGTCGTGCCGGAGCTGGATCGACTGGCGAAGCTGATCGCGTAGCTACTTGTAGCGGCGGCCGCGCTCGTCCTGGGAGCGATCACCCTTGTATTCGTAGAGCGGCACGCCATAGCCGCAAGAGGTCTGGGTGCGGTCGATGCTGATCTCGATCACTTGCCGCTCAGGCGTAGGCATCTCGACCGCGCGGAGCGCCTCGGCCTGTTCGGCCAGGATCGACTCCTCAAGCGGCTTTGCGACCGCGTGGCCGTAGAGCCTAACAATCGCGGCGTCCTCGTCGAAGGACGTCACCATCACCGTGATCGGCCCGCCGCCCGCAGTGTGCCGGGCGGTCTCATTGCCGCTGCCGCGATAGTCGAAGTAGGCGATGGTGTGCGAGTCGATGACCTGCAAGTCGGCCGCGCCCTTGGGCGACAGGTTGACCGGACCCTCGCCAATGGGACCGTCGCCAAATGACGGGTCCGCTGAGGCGACAAAGAAGACCTTCGCGTTGCGGATCAGGTCGGCTTGCTCGTCGGTGATGTGATCGATCATCGGCATCGTGGTCAGCGCTTTCGTTTGCGTCGTTCCTGATGGGTCTGGCTGGTCTTGCGGTAGGTCCGGCCGAGGAACCGGGCCGCGCCCCTGAAGGTGGACTCCGCCTCCTTCGAGGCTTGCTTCATCAACTGCTGCGTGTCCGGTTGCTTCGGCTGCATGGCGGCGATCAGCTCGTCGAAGTGCTGTTGGTCCGATCCCGCAAGCTGAGTAAACCAGGCCGCCAGGGCGCTCGGGCCGGCGGCCTGGAGTTCCAGGAAAACGCCCGTGAGGGCGTTGATCGTCTGATCGTTGCCGCTCAATCGGGGCCAGAGCTGCTCATACGCGCCGGGCTGAGAGAGCTTGAACGGCCCGGCCAACCAGATCAGGAATCGGCGGCGATCCTCGTCGCGGGTCTGCTGCGCGGTCAAACGCTGCGCCAATTGAGAGGCGACCTGCGGCGCCGCGCTGCCGGCAATCACGCGCGCAGCCTGCCGGATCAGAAAGTGCGACATGTGGTCACGATAACGAAGCCGGATTCCAGGTAGTCACAACCGCGCGTTCCAGGACGTCCAGGTCGCTCGCGGCAACCTGCGCACATTGCCATGTTCCAGCGACGCCGTGACGATGTCCCAGTTGCCGCCGTCGTGGAGCTGATAGGCGACGGTGTCGATCTCCAGCGGGTGCGGATCCGGCGCGCCCGCCGGAGACGGGTGATAGGAAATGTCGGTCATGGCGCCGTCCTGGTGGATGATCATGAGTTGCCCATGGCGAATGAAGACGATGTCGCCGTCGAACTGGATGCAGGGCGACTCGTCTGTCGCATTCTGCGTCCGCTGCCTGAGCCTGCCGCTTCCGACATCCAACTCCCAGATCCCGTGCCTCGCGAAGACAATGGTTCTACCATCCGCCGACCAATGAGGTTGATCGGCGTCTCGCAGGACCAAACGCTGCGTGCCATCCGGCTCCAGAACGTAGAGATCCCGATTGCGCACAAAGGCAAGCTGCAGGCTGGGCGACCATGTCGGATGGCTGGCATCATCGACCAGCACCTCGCGTTCGCTGCCGTCCGGCGCAATTGCCTCGATCCGATGATTGCGCTCGACGGCAATCCAGCGACCGTCCGGCGACCAGGCGGGGTTGTCTACCGTGGCCCCACTCGTCAATCGGGTCGCGTCACCCCCGGCAGCGGGCATCGTGTACAGATCCCAGCCTTCGGCGCGGTTGCTGAGGAACGCGATCTGTTGGCCGTCGGGCGACCAGGTCGGCGACATGCCATTCTCGGCGGAGATCAGTTCCATGTGCGATACGGTACGTCCCGTGGACGGTATCCGACACTTCACGGTGACCACATTTGTGTCGATGGATGGCGCGACCCTGCTGCACTGGCACCGTAAAGTTGGCCTATGGCTGCCGCCCGGCGGCCATATTGAACCGAACGAGGATCCATTGCAGGCGGCCAGGCGTGAGGCGTTGGAGGAGACAGGCATCACCGTGGAGATCATGCCAACCTCTGATGCGTTCGAGTATGCCGACCCTCCTCAGTTGTCGCCCCCGGCGACGATCATGGTGGAGCCAATCCGGTCCTTTGGCGGCGAGGACGCCCACCACCACATCGACATGATCTACTTCACTCGCCCGACGAACAGCGAGCGACCGACTCCGCCTGGCGAGACGTGGCGATGGGTGAGTCGGCGACAGCTTGAGGACGACGCGCCAATGACGCTCGAGGGCGTCACGGCGCGCATCTCGGAGGACGTGCGGATACTGGGGATCGCGGCAATCGACCATGTGGCCAAATTCGAGGAGACCAAAGCGTGATCTCAGCGCAGATGATTCGGGAGGATGCGGAAACGATTCGTCGATCGTTGGCGCGTCGCAGGGCGGAGGCTCCGGTTGACGAGGCGATCGAGGCCGACGAACGAAGGCGGGGCGTGTTGGTCGAACTGGAAGAGCTACGGGCCGCGCGCAACAACGCCGGTCGAGCAATTGGCCAGGCCAAGGACAACGACGAGCGCCAGCAACTGATTGCGGCTCAACGAGACTCGGCAGCGCGAATCGACGAGCTGGAGGAACAGCTTCGAGCGGTTGAATCATCCATGAATGCCCTCCTCTCAGAATTTCCCAACGTGGTTGGTGAGGAGACCCCGGACGGTGACGACGAGGAATCGAACGTCGTTGTCAATGAATGGGGCGAGCGTCGAGTCTTCGACTTCGATCCGAAGCCGCACTGGGAACTCGGCGAACAGCTCGGAATCATCGACATCGAGCGCGCCGCCGCGATGTCTGGCTCCCGGATGTACGCCCTCCGCGGCGCGGGTGCTCGATTGCAGCGAGCATTAATCGGCTGGTTTCTCGATTGCCATGGTGAGGCAGGCTACGAAGAGTGCTACGTCCCGGCGATGGTGCGCGAAGACGCCATGCGCGCCTCTGGCCAACTGCCCAAGTTCCGCGACAATCTCTACCGAGATGAAGAAGAGGACTACTACTTCGTTCCGACGGCCGAGGTCCCGCTGACCAATATGCACGCCGACGAGATCCTCTCGGAAAACCAGCTGCCGATTCGCTATGCGGCGCACACTCCATGTTTCCGGCGCGAGAAGACGAGCGCTGGGCGAGACGTGCGCGGGATCAAGCGAGTGCACCAGTTCGAGAAAGTTGAGATGTATCAGTTCACAACGCCGGAAGCCTCCGCATCCGCGCTCGGAGAGATGCTCGCTTCGGCGGAGTCGCTGTTGCAGGGACTGGCTCTGGAGTACCGAGTCCTGCAGATCTGCAGCGGCGACATCGGATTCAGCGCCTCGGTCAGCTACGACCTCGAAATCTGGGCGCCCGGGGCGCAGGAGTGGCTGGAAGTGTCCAGCATCTCCAATTGCACCGACTTCCAGGCGCGGCGCGCGAACATCCGCTATCGACCCGAAGACAAGAGGGGCACGCGGTTCGTCCATACCCTGAACGGTTCCGGTTTGGCCCTGCCGAGAGCGATTGCCGCCCTGCTGGAGAACGGCCAGCAGTCCGACGGTTCTGTCATCCTCCCCGAGATACTGGCCTCGCGGATGGGCTCCCGTGTCATCACTTGATCCGTACCGAGAGGCGAACCGGGCTCGCTGGGACGAGTCGGGTGCGGTTCACGATGATTCATACTTCTACTGCTTCGAACGATTCCTGGCGGGCAACACAACGCTGTTGCCGCTTGATCTGAATGAAGTCGGCAGCGTTGCAGGAAAGTCGCTCCTGCATCTGCAGTGCCACTTTGGCCTCGACACCTTGTCCTGGGCTCGCCTGGGAGCCGAAGTTGTTGGCGTCGACTTTGCTCCCTCAGGGGTCGATACCGCTCGGGAGATTGCCGATCGGGCAGGCTTGAACGCTGAGTTCGTTGAATCGGAATTGTACGCATCGCCCGAGGTCCTGGCGGACCG
>VXTH01000250.1:0-4467 GCA_009837565.1 Chloroflexota bacterium
CATGGTCAGGCGGTGCGGACCACCCTGGGTGGCGCGGTCGGTGCCGCCGGGCACGCTGCCGCCGACGTTGCGGGCGCAAAGGCGCAGGGCTCGGCCGATCGCCGCGTTGGCGCGGTTGCCGGAGCCGAGCGCTCCGTGCAGGTAGTTCATGCCGATTCGGTCGCGGATCGGCCCGTTGAAGATGCCGACCGGCGTCGCGCCCATCGTCGTGGCCAGGACGCCATGGATGTTGAAACTCTCGGTACAGGCGGTCTCGACCAGGGCGATGATTGAGGGCAGATACTCGGGTTTGGCGCCGGCCATGACGGCGTTGATGGCGACTTTCTCGACCGTGATCGGCGCGAGGTTGGGCGGCACAATGGCCACTTCGTCCTGTGGATCGCGGGTCGTGCCCTGGAGCATCTTCCAGACCCGCTCGCGGGTCGGCGGCACGACCGGGAATCCGTCGGTGTAGCCCTGGTCGTACATGAACTCGTGGATGTCGTCGCTGGAGGCCAGATCGACCAACCGGGAGAGCAGATCGCCGCTCTTCAGCGCCTGCAATCGTTCGTAGACACCTGGTTCGTAGTTGCGGGCTCCGCAGCCGGGCCGTTGCTCGGGCAGAGATTCCCAATCGATCGAGGTCTCGACTCCCGGGCGGCCGGCAAGCGTCATTGACTCACTGGCGATTTCACGCCATTCGTGCTTATCGAAGCCGAAGGTCTGCAATGTGCAGTTCTGCTCATCGTCGTAGAGGAAGAGGGTCGGCACTGTGTCGATGTCGGTCTCGTAGGACAGGTCGAGCGCGTCGTCGTCGAGCAGCGGCATCGTCAGGTCATGCCGCTGCCTGAGCACATCGATATCGTCACGCTTCTGAACGGCGACCCAGACATCAAGGTCTTCGTCCGTGTCGCGGTGAACGGCTTCGAGCAGGGGAAGAGTCAGGTTGCAGGTGTCGCAGTCTTCCTTGACCAGGGCGAGCAGAACCGGCCCATCGGGAGGAAACTGCTTCTCCTGGCCTTCGGCGTCAAGCAGCGAGAATTTGGTCGGTGGGTGCATGATCGTAGTCTAACGTCGGTCCCGCCCGATTGACCCTGCCAACGGTTGGCGCGACACTGTGCGAAGAATAGTTGAGGGGTGTGATCCAATGTCTCAGCTTCGACGCATTCTGTTGGCGTTGGTTGTGGTTGCCGGGTTGAGCGCCCTGACGCTCGGAGCAGCGGCAGCGGGCGAGTACGCACTGGAAGAGCCGATGCAGATCGCCGAGGCGGGTGGAGACGAAGAAGATTCGATCCACGTTTCGGATGAAACGCTGGCGACCTCGCTGTTCATTCCCTTCTGCTTTGTCGGCGCGACGGTGTTGATCTTCATCTGGGCGATACGCAACCGCGCCCGGCCAATCGACGACCAGACCCCGATGCCCTGGTGGCGCACACGCCAGTGGTACACGCGCGGGACGGAAGAGGACGAGGCGTAGGGCCGACCCTCACCCTAGCCCTCTCCCAGAGGGAGAGGGGATGAGGCTTCAGAACAGCAACCGACCCAGTCTCTTGCGGTACTCGATGACCAGCGGTTGATCGTCGCCCAGGATTGAGAAGATGCCGAGGAGCGTTTTCCTGGCGGCTTCGTCTCCGGCGGATTTGTCGAGCTTGACCGACTCGAGCAGTTCGTCCAGTGCCTGCATCCACTGATTCTCGACGGCCAGCAGACACCCGTGGCGGTAGCGAACCAGGGCGTCTTCGGGATGCTGATCGACGGCGCGGCGAATCTCGTCGGCCTCGAACCCGTTGAGCGCCGCGTTGAGTTCCATCGAGGTGAACACGCTCTTGCTCATCGGGTGGTTGGGCCAGCGGCGGGCCAGCTCGGCTGCCCGATCCGTCTCACCCATTCGCAGCAGGATCGCAGCGAGCCCAACGCCTGCGGGCTCGTGGTTGGGGTCCTCTTCCAATGCCGACTCGAAGTGCAAGCGGGCGATCGGAATCTGGTTCTCCTGCATCATTCGGTAGCCCTCGGCAGCCTTGATGTCGGCCTCGGAGGGAATCAGCGAGTCATAGAACGCCCGGACCTGCTCTTCAGGAATCGCGCCGACGAACTTGTTGACCAGCTGGCCGCCAACAAAGGCAAAGACGGCGGGGATGCCCTCGACCTGCAGCGCCTGGGCGACCTGCGGATTCTCGTCGGTGTTGACCTTGACGAGTTGGATTTGTCCATCACGCTCGTAGGCGAGCTTCTCCAGGATCGGTCCCAGGACGCGGCAGGGGCCGCACCAGGGCGCCCAACAATCGACCACGACAGGAATCTCGTGCGAACGCTGGATCACGTCCTCGGCGAAGGAGGCGTCAGTGGCGTCGATGACCGCTGCCACATGCCCATCCAGGCCTGGCGGCTCGCCGGAATCGGGCGAATCCTCCCGCTGGCTGGGTGGCGGGATTTCCCGAATCGGTATCGGCGCGGGAGGAGGTGCGGCCTGCGCCGGTTGCACACGACGCATCGGTTGTCCGGAGGCCGAATAGATCACCGGCCCCGACGGCTGCTGTTGTTGCGGGGGAGGCGGAGGTCCGCCGCCAGGATTCCTGGGTTGCATGCGGTCGCGAGGGAACGGAATCGGATCGGGCGGACGCTGGGACATGCGGCTCTCCGGAGGCTGGCCGGGCTACCAGTTGGTGTAGCGCTTGCGCTTGGGGAAGTTCGCGGAACGGTTCTTGGTCGAGTTGTTCTCGACAATCGCAGAAACCACACGTTCCGCTTCCGCCTCGCACGTGGGACACGGATACGGCTCCGATGCGCGCGTCATCGGGCGAATCTTTTCGAAGCTTTCGCTGCATGTTTCGCAGCGGTAGGTGTAGACGGGCATGTCGTCGTCCTCCTGCAACCGTTCGGCTATTGGAGCGAGTTTATCGCGCTCTCTCGCTGCGGTCGCGGCGCTGCAACGCGCGAGCCGCCATGGAGACGTTCAGGGCCCACGCAACCCCCTCAACGTCATGTACGCGGACCACATGGGCGCCCATCCATGCAGCGAGGACATTGAACGCAATGGTGGCTTCGATCATGCCCGGCTGGCCCTGCGCATCGTGCGAGCGCAATGCTCCGTGGCCCAGCATCTCCGCCAGGAATCCCTTGCGAGAGGCGGAGATCAGCACGGGATGGCCCAGCTCGGCGAGATTGGGGAGGTCGAGGAGCAATCTGAGATTGTCGTCGAGTCCTCGACCAAACTGAAATCCGGGATCGATCCAGACAGCGGGGGCGCCGGCGGCCTCGATTTTGGAGGCGCGGCCGCCAAGGTACTCGCGCACCTCAGTCGCGACGTCCTCGTATTGGTGAGCCACCTCGCGGTGGCGCTGCGGTCGGCCGCGCATATGCATCACAGCAATCGGCGTCTTCGTCTCGACCGCCACATCCACGGTCTCAGGGTCGGCTCCGGTGATGTCGTTGATCAGGTGCGCGCCGGCCGCGACGGCCGCGCGTGCCACAGCGGCGGTCCAGGTATCGACCGAGACAAGATGTCCCTCGGCGACCAACGACTCAATGACCGGCACGACTCGGGCAATCTCCTGATCTGCCGAGACCTGCGCCGCGCCGGTGCGGGTCGACTGGGCGCCGACGTCGATCATCGCAGCGCCCGCGCCCCTGAGCGCATCGGCCCGACGAGGGGCGTCACCGATATCGACGACGGAGTCGGACACCGGAGAGTCGGTGGCGACGTTGAGGATGCCCATGACCAGGCACTGATCGGTGGCATCGAGGGTCTGGCCACCCAATTCGATCAGCACGGGTTGGTCAACATGAGCGGTGCCTCAACGCTTGCGGCTGAGATAGTGCGGGCTGCGTCCGAAGAAGACCTGGGCGGCCTCCATGATTGACTCATTGAGCGTCGGATGCGCGTGAATCGATTCTGCCAGGTCGGCAACTCGTGCGCCCAGTTCGACGGCCAACACACCTTCGCCGATCAGCTCGCCGGCGCCGGGGCCGACGACTTGCATACCCAGGACACGCTCGGAACCGTTCTCGACGACGAGGCGGGTAAGACCGTCGTTTCTTCCGGAGGCAGAAGCGCGGCCCAGCGCGGCCCAGGGGAAGCTGACGGTCGCAGCGTCGATGTCGAGCGATGTTGCGTCGGCCTGGGTGAGTCCGCACCAGGCGATCTCGGGGTCGGTGAAGATGACGGCCGGCACGGCCAGCGGCCTGAACGCCGACGGTTCGCCGAGGATCGCTTCGACCGCTACCGACGCCTCAGCCGTTGCCTTGTGGGCCAACATCGGCTCGCCGGCGACATCGCCGATTGCGAAGATCGATGGCTCGGCAGTCCGTCGTTGGACGTCGGTGACGATGAATCCGTTGGCGTCGACGTGAGCCTGGGTCCGGTGCAATCCCAGTCCAGCGCTGTTGGGGCGGCGGCCTGTTGCGACCAGCACGCGATCGAAGCGCTCGCTGGTTTCGACGCCGTCCTGATCGGTGATCACGGCTTCACTGCCGCCTGCGACTTCGGAC
>VXTH01000198.1:0-4332 GCA_009837565.1 Chloroflexota bacterium
GATCCGGATGACGTTGAATCCGCATCCGGCGGGTCAGATGGAACACAACATGCCCAGTTACGACGGTCAGCCGCTGCCGGGCATGCAGCACAAGTACCGTGAGACGGCGCTGTTCTTCCCCTCGCAGGGGCAGACCTGTCACGCCTACTGCACGTTCTGCTTCCGCTGGCCGCAGTTTGTTGGTCTTGAGGGCAAGAAGTTCGCGATGCGCGAGGGCGAACTGTTGCGCGGCTACCTCTCGGAGCACCACGAGATCTCGGACATCCTGTTCACCGGCGGCGACCCGCTGATCATGAAGACGAAGACGCTGCGCGAATACATCGAGCCGCTGACCAAGCCGGACGCGGGCCACAATCTGCGCACGGTGCGGATCGGCTCGAAAGCGATTGCCTATTGGCCGCACCGCTTCCTGTATGACGACGATGCCGAGGATCTGCTCGACCTATTCCGCGAAGTGACCAATGCAGGCATGCAACTGGCACTGATGGCGCACTTCAACCATCCGGCCGAGTTGCGCACGCCAGTGTCTCTTGAGGCGGTCCGGCGGATCCGTGAGACCGGGGCGCAGATTCGCACGCAGACGCCGCTGCTGAATCACATCAACGCCGATTCTCAGCTGTTGGCCGACATGTGGGCCGAGCAGACGCAGGCGGGATGCGTGCCGTACTACCTGTTCGTCGCGCGCGACACCGGCGCGAAGCGCTACTTTGAGTTGCCGCTAGTCGACTGCCAGGAAATTTTCCGCCAGGCCTACAACAAGGTGTCGGGCGTCTCGCGGACGGTGCGTGGTCCGTCGATGTCGGCGGGGCCCGGCAAGGTGCAGGTCCTGGGCGTCTCGGAGTTCCGCGGAGAGAAGCTGATCGTGCTGCGCTTCCTCCAGGGCCGTGATCCCGACTGGGTGGGCAAGCCGTTCTTCGCCAAATACTCCGATACGGCGAGCTGGCTGGACGAACTCGAACCGGCCGAGGGCGACGAGTTTTTCTTCGAGCAGCGCCTGCGTGAGCTGCTGGCCGAAGAGGGCTCGCCCTGGTCTCGCGAGGAGACGCGGATTCAGCTGCTCGACACTGCGGCTGCGGGCGGCGGCTGAGTCTCTGGAGTGATGACCGACGATACTCGGGAGGTCGACGATCCGGTCGTGCGTCCGGGTACGCCGTCGTTCCGTTGTCTGGCAGACGAGTGCGGCGCGATGTGCTGCCGCAATCCGTATCGGGTTGACCTGGGCGAGGATGAAGTCACGCGACTAGCGAGCCGGGTTGACGTGTGGGAGGTCGTGGAAGAGCGCGCGGCGATGATCCTGATGCGTCAGGAGGACGATGCCTGCGTTCTTCTCGCTGGCGACTTGCGCTGCAGCGCCTACGAAGTCAGGCCGAAGGGCTGCCGGGACTACCCGTTCCGCCTGGAGTTCGAGGAGGGTCGTCCGCCGAGGGTCGAACGAGACCTGGCCTGTCCCGGCTTCGTGGGTCCGCCGATGACGGAGTCGGAGTATGAAGCGTTGGTCGCGTCGCTTGCTACGCGGTCTTAAGCATGAGTGCTGACAGGTCAGGCCCATCTGGCTGTTGGGACAGCCGCAGCACCTCAATGCCGGCCACTCTCGCCGTTTTGCAGTAATCCACACTGTGACGCTATCGGTTGGTGGCTCAGCGGCTTCGTATACTCGACTCAGAGCGAGCGGTAGCAGGCGGGAGACGGCGATGCTTGATTCGGCGACCATTGATGCTCTGCGGAAATCTCGGTCGGAGTGGGACGCACGGGTCGAGGCCGAGGGCCGCGAGCGGCAGGGGCCGTTCATGACCGTGTCGTCGAGGCCGATCGAGCGGGTGTATGACGCGACGACATTGCATGAATCCGACTGGGATGTCGAGCGCGACCTGGGGCTGCCGGGCGAGTATCCGTTTACGCGCGGTGTGCATCCGACCGGATATCGCGGGCGTCCCTGGACGATTCGCATGTTCGCCGGGTTCGGCTCGGCCGAGGAGACCAACTCGCGCTTCAAGCGCTTGCTTGACGATGGTCAAACAGGACTCTCGATTGCATTCGACATGCCCACGTTGATGGGCTACGACCATGACGACGAATTGGCGGCCGGGGAGTTTGGCAAATGCGGCGTCGCGGTGTCGTCGCTGGCCGACATGGAGTTGTTGTTGGACGAGTTGCCACTGGATCAGATCACGACGTCGATGACGATCAACTCGCCGGCGGCGCCGATCTGGGCGATGTACATCGCGGCGGCGGAGCAGCGCGGTATCGATCGCTCGAAGCTGGGCGGCACGCTGCAGAACGACATTCTCAAGGAATACATCGCGCAAAACGAGTTCGTCTTCCCGCCGCGGCCTTCGATGCGGCTCGTGACCGACACCGTCGAGTTCGCGTCGGAGTACATGCCGAGATGGAATTCGATCTCGGTCTCGGGCTACCACATCCGCGAGGCAGGCTCAACGGCTGCTCAGGAACTCGCCTTCACACTCGCCGATGGTCTCGAGTACGTGCGCTGGGCGCAAGAGCGCGGGTTGGATGTCGACGAGTTTGCGCCGCGACTCTCGTTCTTTTTCAACTCGCACAACGATTTCTTCGAGGAGATTGCCAAGTTCCGCGCGGCACGACGGATCTGGGCGCGTGAGATGCGGGAGACGTTTGGCGCGGAGAATCCGCGATCCTGGTGGATGCGATTCCACACGCAGACGGCCGGCGTCTCTCTGACCGATGTGCAACCGGAAGTCAATTTGTTGCGCGTGACGATCCAGGCGCTGGCTGCCGTGCTCGGCGGTACGCAGTCTTTGCATACCGACGCGATGGACGAGGCGCTGGCGTTGCCGTCCGAGAAGGCGGCACGTCTCGCGGTTCGCACTCAGCAAGTGATCATGCACGAGTCGGGGGCGATCAATACGGTCGACCCGCTTGGCGGCTCGTACTTTGTTGAACAACTGACCAACGACCTCGAGCGTGAGGTCTACCAGTATTTCGAACAGATTGATGCGCTGGGAGGGGTGATCGCCTCGATCGAGACGGGGTACTTCCAAAAGGAGATTGCCGACGCATCGGCGCGATTCCAGCGGGAGATTGAGCGGGGCGAGCGGACGATTGTCGGCGTCAACGACTTTGAGATCGAGGAGCCGCTGGAGATTCCGATTCTGAAGATGGATCCACAGGGAGAGGCGCGACATCTGGAGCGTCTGCGACGAACTCGAGCGGAACGCGATCAGGAGCAGGCCGACTCCGCGTTAACCGCGCTTGCCAACGTCTGTCGAGATCCGCGTGCGAACTCGATGCCGGAGATACTGGACGCCGTGCGCAGCTACTGCACATTGGGCGAGATCATGAACACGATGCGTGACGTGTTCGGTGAGCATCAGGAACACGTCGTGCTCTAGTCGGTGGGAAGCATCATCGACTGAGCGAGAGGAATGCGCCATGGCCGGCCCGCTGGACGGGATCAAGATTCTGGAGTGCTCGACCTGGGGATTCGGCCCGATTGGCGGCATGATGCTGGGCGACCTCGGCGCGGACGTGATCAAAATCGAGTCGCCCACGCGTCCCGACGCGGCGCGGTTTGTCGAGTCAGTGGCGGGGATTCCCAACATGATGCCCGATGGTCATTCGGCGTTGTTCGAGGCGGTGAACCGCAACAAGCGATCGCTGGCGCTTGACCTCAAGTCGGAGCGGGGCCGGGAATTGTTCCGAGATTTGATCGTGGACACGGACGTGTTCATCGAGAACTATCGGCCGGGGACATTCGAGAAGCTCGGATTGTCGACAGAGGCATTGATGGAGATCAATCCTCGCCTGATCCACGCAGCGACGGCTGGATACGGCTTCAAGGGAGCGGAGTCGCACTTACCGGCCCTGGATGCGGTTGGACAGGCACGCGGTGGGTTCATGTACTCCGGGGGCGGCCCTGACGACCCGCCGAACTGGAACACACTGGGCATCGCCGACGTCATGGGCGCGACTTGCCTCGCCTACGGCGTGTTGGCCGCGATCTCGGGTCGGGAGCTGAATGGGGGGAAGGGGCAGCGGATCGAGGTGTCGCACATCATGGCGACGATGTGGCTGCAATTCTGGGGCATCAGCGTGGGCATGATGCAGGGCCTGGACCTGTGGCCCCGATTCGATCGTAGCAATGCAGCGAATCCGCTCTGGAATCTCTACCGCTGCGGCGACGACAAGTGGCTGATGCTTGGCATCCTCGAAGCCGAGAGAGACTGGGAATCCTTCTGCCGTGCGATGGGGCTTGATGAGATCGTCGATGACGAGCGCTTCGCAAGCCTGGAGGCAATTGGGGAGCACTGCGAGGAGCTGATAGCAATTATGGAGGGGCGATTCGCCTCGGCGCCA